>JANOXW010000673.1:0-5804 GCA_031418635.1 Acidobacteriota bacterium | reverse complement strand
CCGATGGCTTGGTCAAGATTCTTGATTTCGGAATCGCCAAAATAAGGGATGAGGGCGGAGGGATGAGGGATGAAGCAGAAACGGATGATTCCTCTTTATTCATCCCTCCGCCCTCCGCCCTCATCCCTTCAGTAACGAGTCCGGGAATGATTATCGGGACGGCAAATTATATGTCGCCTGAGCAAGCGCGAGGCAAAACGGTTGATGCGCGGTCGGATATTTTTAGTTTTGGGATTGTGTTGTATGAAATGTTGACGGGAAAAAGAGCGTTTGCGGGCGAGAACGCGATGGACACAATCGGCGCGATTCTGCACAAAGAACCGATTCCGTTAAATCAATTAGTGCCGGAAGTGCCGCCTGAGATTGAACGAATCGTCAACAAAACGCTGCGGAAAGACCGCGACGAGCGTTATCAAACGGCGAAAGATTTGTTGATTGACCTGCGAGACATTAAACAAGATTTGGAGTTTGCGGTAAAACTCGAACGCTCCGGTTCACCCAACACGCACAGCAAAGAGCAATTGCGGCAAACCGCTCCGGCTGATGCGGCGCAAACCGGCAGGGCAAGCGATATTCATGCGACATCGAGCGCGGAATACATCGTCAATAATATAAAACTCCACAAATTCGGAGCGATTGCCGCGCTTATCCTGTTGGTTATTGCGTCAACGGCGGCGTTTTTTTATCTCAACCGTTCACCGATATTGACCGACAAAGACACAGTTTTAATAGCGGATTTCGATAATCTGACCGATGACCCCGTTTTTAACGGAACGCTCAAACTGGGGTTGGCAGTGCAACTCGGACAATCGCCGTTTCTAAGAATCTTCCCCGAAGCCGATGTGAAAGAAACACTACGTTTGATGGAACGTGGTGCGGACGAAAAAATCACGCCCGAAATAGCCCGCGAAATTTGTCTGCGGAAAGGCGTTAAAGCCTTTATCACTGGTTCGATTGCGCCGCTTGGCAATCATTATGTAGTTACTTTGCAAGCCGTCAAAACTGAAAACGGCGAAGCGATTATCAGCGAGCAAAATGAAGCGGAATCAAAAGAACAAGTGTTGACAATCTTGGGCAAAACAGCCACTAGCCTGCGCGAAAAACTCGGCGAATCGCTCGCTTCAATCAAAAAATTTGACGTTCCCGTTGAACAGGCGACGACTTCATCGCTCGAAGCACTGCGGGCATATTCGATGGCAATGGAATTCTATGCCAAAGGCGGGAATAAAGACGAGGCAGTCATCGCGCTTTTTCAACTCGCCATCAAACTCGACTCGAATTTTGCGCTCGCCTTTCGGGATTTAGCCCGCCATCAATTCAACATCGGGCGACACGCGGAAGCAGTCGTGTCAATCACGAAAGCGTTTGAACTGCGACACCGCACCAGCGAAAACGAAAAGTTGTCTATCGAAGTTCTTTACTACGAATTTGCCGCACTTGATTTGGAAAAAGCCGCCGAAACCGCCGAATTGTGGAAACGCACTTTTCCACGATACTGGCAACCTTATCATTCCCTCGCCGACATTTACTTTGGGTCGGGGCAATTCGAGAAAGCGGTCGAAAACGGGCGCGAAGCCGTTCGACTCAATCCAAATTTTGCCGCCGCCTATACAAATCCGGCAGGTGCGCTCGTCCGGCTCAATCGGTTTGCGGAAGCCAAAGAGCTTTATCGTCAAGCAATGGCAAATAACCTCGACCATCTTGCCTATCACTTCTTTCTTTTTTGGATCGGCTATTATGAACATGACACGGCGGCGATGCAGCAACAGATTGATTGGATGCGAACTCACGATTATAAACATTTTGCTTTTGCCTACGAATCACAATTGGCATTGCTTGAGGGACGTTGGAAACAATCATTGGAGCTTTCACGACAAGCGCGGGCAGAAACTGAAAAATACGGGGAAAAAGAATTAGCGGTGGCATTATTTGTTTGGGACGCTCACACGGGCGCGTTGTTCGGCGATTGCCAGACTGCCAAACAAAGTGCCACAGAGGTTTTGCCATTGACCGAAAACAACAACTATTTGGCAGACGCGGCTTTTGCATTGGCGATGTGCGGGGAAGAACGTCAGGCACTTAAAATTGCCGACGAACTCGCCGTGCGTTTTCCTAAAGACACGGCTCTCCACGAACTTCGCCTGCCAACGGTTCGCGCCGCCATCGAACTCCATCGCGGACGACCCGACCAAGCCCTCGAATTGTTGGAATCTACCAAATACTATCAAGGTCAGTTTCTCTTCTTCGTTCCCTATCTGCGCGGACTTGCTCTCTTGCGAAAGGGCGCGAATGCAGAAGCCGTTGCCGAGTTTAAAAGTATCCACGAACATCCGGGCTGGTTTGATTGGACACCTTTAGTGGTAATCTCGCATCTCTGGGAAGCTCGCGCCCTCGCGCTGACAGGCGACACGACACGAAGCCGCCAAGTCTATGAAGAATTCTTTGCCTTGTGGAAAGATGCCGATGCCGATTTGCCGATTCTGATTGAAGCCAAGGAAGAATACAAGCGGTTGAAATAATGACCCGCGCTTTCAGAATTTACTTCGCCGCGTCGGGTTGAGTTGATTTCGTTTCAGTAAGACGAGAAGTGAAAAGGGAATTCAGTCAATAATCGCATAATTATCGCCGTAATATTTGCTCGTGATGTTGGTGTGAAATTTTATCGCTGAGATTGGTTCATATTTCGGAGTTCCCAAATTCGGTAAAACTTCTAAAATCTCGTCTTCCCAAACATAAATCGCCATCGGAAACGAAATGCGCGGTTTCGCAAACAGCGATTTTTCGCGCGGTTTGCTGACGCGATGCGTGGTCGAAGGCAAACGGTCATTCGTAATTCTCTGCATATAATCGCCGGTGTTGAGAATAATCGTGCCTTGCGGCGCGTTGAGGCGAATCCATTTGTTGTTCTCACGATTAAAAACCTGCAAACCGTCAACATTTTGCGCGGGCAAAAATGTAAATAAATCAACGTCTTCGTGTCCCAACATTCGTCCTGTGCCCGAAGCGTCGTCTTGCGCGGAAATCGGCGGATAATAATTCAGCCGAAAGCCGAAATTTGTCCGCGTCAATTTTTCGTCGTAAAGATTTGTGTCCGCTTCCAAATATCGCAAAATGCTCTGCATTATCGGCAAAATCAATTTTTCCTGCGCTTCGACGACTTCACGGAAAATCGGTTCAAAACCTTCCTTCGCCCAAAAATCCTTTTCGTCGAAATTTTTGTCGCTGTCCAAATCAAAAGCGCGGCGACAAAACACCCAACCTTCGACCAAATCGGGATGAATAATCGTCGTTTCCTTGATTGGAAAATAACCTTGATTAACCGAACCGAAGCGTTTTGCTTCGTATTTCATTCTGTCTGCAACTGTTGTCGTTTCAAAGAGTTCGATAACTTTGTGTGCGGCGGTTTCGTAAAGCGTTTGGTCAACGCCGTGTCCTGCAAGAATCGCAAAACCGATGCCTTCGAGTGCCACGCCTAATTCGTTGGCAAATTGCTTTTTGCCCGCTTCGCCGCCTTCAAAAAACTGTCGCATATCGCAGGTTTTTATTTGATACTCTTCGTCAAATTCTTCCGAGTTTGCGTGTTCAGCCAAGCGATATTCTTGGTTCTTTTGCACTTGGTCATATTTCCGAAAATCTTGGTTGACGGCAAAAATGCCTTGTTCTTTCGCAGGTTTCATAGCTTGAATTATAGAATTGTGAAATGAGAAATTACAAATCAAATTACGATTCAATAAAAATGCGGTTGAAACTCTCGTCAAAAAAAGTAAAATGGGTTTGAGGTAAATTTATGAGCGCAGTTCCGAAAGAAAAATACACATTGGAAGAATACTTTGAACTAGACAAAAATGCTGAGGGAAATTTTGAATATTTCGACGGAGAAATTTTTGAAATGAGTGGCGTATCGCCAAATCACGCAACAATTGAAGTGAATTTAATTACAAAACTTAATCCAACCGCATTAAATCGAGGTTGCCGAGTTTTTCCGGCAAATCTACGAATAAAAGTTCCGTTGTTGCCGACGTATCGTTATCCTGATTTATCGGTTGTATGCGGTGGTGCGAAATTTATTGAAATTAGCGGTTTGCAATGTCTGGAAAATCCGAATTTGATTGTTGAAGTTTTGTCCGATTCAACCGAAAAATATGACCGCGGCGAAAAGTTTCGGGAATACAAATCAATCGAAAGTTTCAATGAATATTTGCTCATTGCCTCGACAAGTAAAGATGTTACGCTTTATCAAAAACACAATGAACGCTTTTGGCTGCAAAGCGATTACATTAGCGGCGAAGCCTTTCATCTCAATACTTTAGACGTTGATATAAATGTTGACGAACTTTATCAAGGCGTTGAATTCTCAACCACTAACGAATGAAAGAAATTATTTTAGACGGCGAAAGCCTGACTTGTTCACAGGTCATCGCGGTTGCCTTTGGAAAGCCGAATCAGCCGCGAGTTGTTTTGTCAAAAAACGCGAAAGCACAAGTAAATCGTTCCGCCGAAGCGGTGCAGATTTTGCTTGAACGCGGCGAGATTGCTTACGGCATTACGACGGGTTTTGGTGCGTTCAAAGACAAAATTATCTCACGCGCCGAAGTCGAACAATTACAAAAAAATGTCGTTTTGAGCCACGCCGTCGGCGTTGGCAAACCGTTCGATATTCCGACGACGCGGGCGATTATGCTGATTCGCGCCAATACGTTGGCAAGGGGTTTTTCGGGCATTCGGCTGGAAACGCTCGAACTGCTTCTCGAATTTCTTAATCGTGGCATTCATCCAATCATTCCCGAAAAGGGAAGTTTAGGCGCAAGCGGCGATCTCGCGCCACTTGCACACATGGCTTGTGTTTTAATCGGTGAAGGCGAAGCCGAAATTGACGGCGAAATTCTACACGCCAAAAAAGCCTTAAAAAAAGCCAAGCTAAAACCGATAAAACTCGCGGCAAAAGAAGGTTTGGCATTGACCAACGGAACAACCGTAATGACAGCGGTTGGGTTACTTGAAACTTGTAAGGCGAAGTATTTGGCGGATGTCGCCGACATTTCAGGCTGTCTTTCGCTTGAAGCACTGCACGGCACGACGCTCGCTTTTGATGAGCGAATTCACGCGCTTCGTCCGCATCCGCGACAGATCGAATGTGCGAAAAATCTGCGCGAAATTCTCGAAGGCAGTGCATTTGTGCGTTCCTTTGACAAAACAAATGTGCAGGACGCATACACTTTGCGCTGTATGCCGCAAGTTCACGGCGCGTGCCGCGACGCGATTGCCTACGCCGAATGGGTTGTCAATATCGAACTCAACGCCGTAACCGATAATCCGCTTATTTTTGTTAGTGGAGAGTGGAGAGTGGAGAGTGGAGAGTCGAAGGAAGAAGAAATTTCCTTTAAATCCTATTTATTGGAAACAAACACTCTCCACTCTCCACTCTCCACTCTCCACTCGATTGAGGTTATAAGTGGCGGCAACTTTCACGGTGAACCGCTTGCATTATCAATGGATTATTTGGCGATTGCTTTATCGGAACTTGGAAATATCTCCGAAAGACGCATTATGCGCTTAACCGACGAATCTTCAAACGCGCACGTTTTGCCCGCGTTTTTGACGGAAAATGGCGGATTAAATTCGGGCTTTATGATTGTCCAATACACGGCGGCGGCACTTGCGACGGAAAACAAAATTCTTTCGCATCCGGCAAGCGTGGATACGATTCCGAGTTCGGCAAACGTCGAAGACCACGTTTCGATGGGCGTAACGTCCGCGCTGAAACTGCGGCAAATCGCCGAAAATCTCGAACAAATTTTAGCGTT
>JANOXW010000672.1:0-12457 GCA_031418635.1 Acidobacteriota bacterium | reverse complement strand
CAACAACTCCGCATCCCGCGACTTGAAAAATGCGACGAATGCGACGGTAAAGGCGCGGAAAAAGGCACACAACCCGAAATCTGCACGACTTGCGGCGGAAGCGGACAAACGCGCTATCAGCAAGGATTTTTCAGCGTTATGCGAACTTGTCCGAATTGTAGTGGACGTGGACAAATCATCAAAAACCCGTGCAAAAATTGTCGCGGCGCAAGCAGAATCGAAAAAGAAAAGACGTTGGAAGTTAAAATTCCGGCAGGTGTCGAAACGGGTTCGCGCCTTAGAATCAACGGCGAAGGCGAAGGCGGTATTAACGGCGGACCATCCGGCGATTTGTTTATCGTTCTGCACGTCGAAGAACACGAAATTTTTGAACGGCAAGGCGCAAATTTGTATTCCGCCGTTCCCGTTTCCTTCGCGCAAGCCGCACTCGGTGCGGACATTGAAGTAAAAACACTTGACGGCGAAGAAAATTTGAAAATCCCGGCGGGAACACAAACCGGCACGGTTTTTCGGCTCAAAACAAAAGGAATGCCCGCCCTCGGCGGACGCGGGAAAGGTGATTTGTTTGTCGCCGTAACGCTCATTACGCCGAAAACTTTGTCCAAAGAACAACGCAAACTGCTCGAACAACTTGCCGAAATCGAGGACATTAACTTTCAGGACGAATCTTTTATGGACAAGGTGCGAAATATCTTTGGATAACAACTGAATTAGCGCGGGACGATTAAATTATGTGCTTGACTGCTTCTTTCATAGCTGACTTGTTCAATGTGGCGTTCCATTAAAAATGCCGTTACTTTGCTTTGTATATCAACGCACTTTTTTTCTTGCCTTTGCCAAACAGACCGCCAATCAATGCTCCGCCGATTAAACCCGCGATAGGAAGAAGCACTAGAGCAGAATAATTATCCTCAAGCTCCCCTTTATATGCTACCCCGACTGCTACAGGAACAACTATTAATCCGACTCCTGCCCCAATGAGTCTGGCGCATTTGCCTGATTTTGGCACTGCGAGATAAATTGCTTCGATATTATTCTTGAGCAATGAAAGACGACTTCCTTTAACGGATAGTTCTACTTCATTGTCATTAACGGACACCAAAGAACCGTTAACAGTTTTACCGTTAGAGGTCTTGATAAACAAATCAGTTCCCGTTACGAGTTTTTGCACTGCGCTCCAATCATTTTGCGAGGTTTGTGCAAATGAAAATGGCGTTGCTGTCAAAAATAAAGAAACGATAAGAAAAACGACTGAAATTTTAGTTTTCATATAATTCAAGGATATAAGCAAAATTGCAAAGCTGGACAATGATTGTGATACTTTCTTCAACTATCACAATTTGCCACTTTCGGATGCTAATGAAAACGTCGAATTTTGAATTATACGGGAATGATTTCTTGCTTAGATGAAATTAACAACGCCAATGTATTTGAAATCGAAGAAGCAATTTTGATTCATCTCGATATTCGGTTAATCTAAATTTGCCGAGAAATGAAATACAAACTTCCAGAAATTCCGCCGCCAAAACTTATCAAGACATTGCGCTCTTATAATCTTTTGCCGGCGATTGTTTTTTTGCCGACGCGCCGCCGGTGCGACGAAGCCGCGCTGGAAGTTGCCGCCGATAAATCACAGCGGACAAATGCCGAAAAAGAACAGCAACGATTAGAGATTTATCAATCTTATATTATTGAAAATCCTGAAATAAAATCGCACAAACATCGCAAAATCTTACTTAATTCGGGTGTTGCGGCGCATCACGCCGGACATATTCCGGCTTGGAAACTGTTGGTCGAAAAAATGATGTCGAAAGGTTTGTTGGACGCGATTTTTGCGACTTCGACGGTTGCTGCGGGCGTTGATTTTCCGGCGCGGACGGTTGTTTTAAGCCAAGCCGATGCCCGCGGAAACGATGGTTGGCGACCTCTGCAAGCAAGCGAACTCCAACAAATGACGGGACGCGCCGGCAGACGCGGCAAAGATAATGTCGGTTTTGTCGTGCTTGCGCCGAGCAATTATCAAAATCCGCCGCGCATCGCCACCTTGCTCAAATCGCCGCCCGACGCACTGGAAAGTAAGTTTCGCGCAACTTATACAAGCCTTTTGAATCTGCTTGATGCTTTCGGCGATTTCGCAAATGTGCGCGAGATTGCCGAGAAAAGTTTTGCGTTTCGGGACACGGCGCGAACCGTTTTGAAGTTGGAAAAAGGGCGCGACAAACGCTTGGAGAATTTGCAAAAAAAACTCGAACAAAGCGAATTTGATTATTCGGTTGCGGACGTGCGCGGTTTTGAAAGACTGACGAGTGTGCGAATGCGTTTTCAGGAAAAATTGCCGACGACACGCGCCGACATTCGTCGTGAATGGCTGAAAAAAAATGTCGTGGCGGGCAGAATTATTTCACGCGGCAAAAGTGGCGGACGTTTTTTTCTCGTCATCAGCGTTCACGGTGAAAAAGTTGTAGCAATGCGCGAAGATGGCGAAGGCACAAATTTTGCTCTGTCGAATGTTAATCGCGTTTATGAAAGAAATTATCCGATAAAGGAAGATTCGATTGAAAAAGCCTTTTATGAAATTTACGAAGGCAAAAATCCTGCGCTTGATGAACCGAAACTCGTTCAAAAAAAAGATGAAACGGACGAAGCGACGGAAATAATCAGCCGACTTATTGAAAGTTTTCTACCCGAAAAAGCAAGTGAAGACAAGCGGCGAAGCGCGATGAGTTTTTTGTGGGACACTTGGGACGATGCCGAATTTTTACAAAAAATCGAGTGCGACATCGAAACTTTGAAAAGCGAAATATGGTTGCCGTTCGAGCATCGCGCACGAGTTTTGCATCATTTCGGTTATCTCGATTTTAACACGCAAAAAGTTACTGAGCGCGGAAAATGGCTAGCGGATTTGCGCGTTGACCGTCCGTTGTTGGTTGGCGAAGCGTTGCGGCGCGGACTTTTTGACGAAATTGAAATCAAACAAGTGGCAGGTTTAATGGCGGCACTCGCGGCTGATTCAGACCGTAATTTCGGTGAACTTCATCTATCGGATAAACTGTCCGATATTTTGGGTGTAGCGGAAGAAATCATTTTCGATGTTTCCAATGTCGAGTGGAAAAACGGCGTTGAGCCGGCACCCGAAATGAATTTCTCGGCAGCGGCAACCGTCGAAACGTGGGCGGACGGAATGAGTTGGAGCGATTTGGTGTTTCGGACAAAGGCGGAAGAAGGCGACCTCGTGCGGCTTTTATCGAGAACCGGCGAAGCGTTGATGCAACTTGCATATCTGAAAGACGAACACGCCGAAGCCGCCCAATTAGCCAGAAAAACAGCCGACGTTATTTTGCGCGAACCGATTAGGTAATTTTACAAGAGTTTTATCATTTCAAATTGGCTCAAAGTTTCTTCAAAACCTGCCTTCTGCAAGAATGCAATCGTGTCGTCTAAATTAGAATCTACGTGGCTAATGCAAAGTTGCTTATCATTGCCGATTTTCACTTCCATCTCTGCCAAAATGCTTGAGGCGATGCCTTTTCTGCGGTGATTTTGGTCAACGGCAATTTGCGAAATAAAACCTTTTTTCGGAGAAACAATCCCGTAACCAACACATTCTTCATTCAAATATGCGCCTAAAATTATTTTTTTAATCAAACTTCTTTCGATTGCTTCGGCTGACTGTTGCCAAGAAGTATTTCCATCCCAAAAAGTTTTTAATAAATCCCAATCAAGAGTTTTTATTTCACGGATTTTGATACCGTTTTTAGCTTTTGAACTAAACTTATGAGTTTTTTTTCGGTCGCAATTGATAAGTTTTCGCGTTTCTTCAAAGCCGAGTTTGCGATAAAGACCGACAGCTTTTTCGTTATGCGAAATAACTTCCAAAAGAATCTGCTTTATACCGATTTCTTTTAGTTTCGGCATCAAAAATTCAAACATTTGCTTGCCGATCCCCTTACTTCGATAAAACGGAATCACGCCTGTTCCGGCATCATAAGCGGTTTGTTTTCCGTTCCACAATCCGAAACCGTTAAGCGTGAAAGCGACCATTTTATCATCTGTAAATGCTCCGACGGAGAAGTTTAAATCAACTGCGTTCTGCGCGATATGATTTTCAAACTGCGCTTCGGAGAGTTGGAACGGAACAAAATAATCTGAATAGGCTTGCAATAATGTTTGATGGAGAACGGCAAAATCGGCAACTGACAAAAAGCGGTAATTTACTTTCAAGGTTTCGTTTCTTTTAGTCATTTGTTAAAATATAAATGTATTTATGCGTTTTAAGCAATTGGATTTATAAAAAAAATGAAAGTTTTATTAGCAGACGAATATGGATTTTGTTTCGGCGTGGAACGCGCCGTCGAGATGGTTGAAAAAGCGTTGGGCGAAGGCAATACGGTTCGTGCGCTCGGACCGTTGATTCACAATGACCAAGAGATGGCGCGCCTGGCAAAACGAGGTGTTGCAACTATCAGCGAACCGGTGCAAATAAAGCGCGGTGAAACTGCCGTCATTCGCGCTCACGGCGTTACGCCGCAAGTCGAAGCGGAGTTGCGCGAAAAGGCTTCAAAAGTGGTTGATGCAACCTGTCCGTTTGTTACGAAAGTTCAAAAGTTAGCTTCACGCGCCGCCAATCAAGATCGCCACGTCGTTATCGTCGGGAATCCTGATCATCCTGAAATGATCGGCGTTTTCGGCTACGCACCTGAACATACGTTTGTTATCAGCGATGTCGCCGAAGTTGCCGGTTTGCCGCGTCTTAATAATCCATTGGTGGTTTCCCAGACGACCATCAAACTGCAAAACTTTCTCGACGTAGCGGAAGCCGTCAAGCAAAAAGCGGAAGGCGAAACGCAGATTGTCAATACGATTTGCTCGGCGACACGCGACCGTCAAGACGCGGCTCGCGCCCTTGCGGGCGAAGTTGATGCGTTTTATATTATCGGCGGCAGACATTCTTCTAACAGCCGCAAACTTCTCGCCGTCTGCTTAGAACAATGCAAAAAGAGTTTTTTGATTGAAACTGAAGATGAAATCAACACCGAAGATTTGCGTGGCGTGGAAAAAGTCGGCGTAACGGCAGGTGCTTCAACGCCGAATTGGTTGATCGAGAAAATTACCAAAAGACTCGAAGAAATCGGCGAGGCAAATGAGTTGGCATTAAATTAAAAGTTACAAAAAGCACAAAATTCACAAAAAAAGATTTTTAAAATTATTGTGAGTTTTGTGCTTTTTTGCGGCTATTTTTTTTGCGCCTTACTGTTTTTTCATTTCCTTTTTCTTTTGTATCAAATCACACACTTGATATGCGCCGGTCGGGTCAATCGCCGTGTTTCCGACCTCGACGTGCTGGATAATTCCCTCTTTATCAATTACAAAAGTTGCGCGTTTGCCATAGCCTGAGTCTTCGTTATAAAGTCCGTAATCTTTCGAGGCTTTTCGCTTCCAATCGCTCAGAAGCGGAAATTTTACGCCTATGTCTTGGGCAAAGCGTTTGTTGGCAGCAAAACTGTCCATACTAATTCCTAAAACCTGTGTTTCGGTCGCGTCAAATTTGGCAACATCAGCCTGATATGCCTGAAGTTCCTTCGTTCAACCGCCTGTAAAAGCCAGCACATAAAACGCCAGCACAACTGATTTTTTGCCTTTAAAGTCGCTTAATTTGACTGTCTTGCCATCTGTGTCGTTTAAGACAAATTCGGGCGCGGCATCGCCGACTTTTAAGTTAGATTGCGGTGATTTCGGCGTTGCTTGGGCGCAAGTTGCGCTGACTGATACCAACAACAAAATCAAACTGATAAATACTTTTTTCATTTTTTACTCCATTCAATTATTTTGAAAATTTCTGTCGAAATGACATCAGATATATTTAATCTTTTGCACACCGGAAAGACAAGTTGTTTAGCAGAAATGCCTCATTTTGTTAAAATAACGGCGGGTTGTAGTCGGCTAAAAGAGGTTCGATTTCCGCAAGAAAACTTGTGGTGGTTTCCGAGTTAATTTGTTCGGCAATTTGTTTGGCTTTGATGAAATCGCCAGATGACAATTGGTTGAGATGAATTAAAGCTCTGATTCTGGTTTTGTGAGTTTCTAAAAGAAACATCATATTTTCACCGTTTTGCAAAAATTTTATACCTTTTTCAGCATATTCTAATGCCTTTTCGTAATTTCCTTCGGCTAGAAATATACCTGCTTGGGTGTCGAGAGAATAGCCTTGCCGACAAAAATCGCCAACCAGTTTGAATGTATTTTCGGCTTTATTGGCAAAGTTATGAGCTTCTTTGAATTGATTGGAAATGGTATATAAACGAGCAATGTTATTTTCTAAAGCCCCGCAGTATTGGTGATGCCCTGCTTCAAAAAAGTATTGTCGGGCAGTAAGAAATTTGTCTAAGGCTTCATCAGTTTTCTCAAGATTTTTTAAGGCTAATCCATAATGATTATAAAAACAGCCCTGATAAATTTTATTACTGCAATTTTGAAAAAGATTTTCTAGCAAAATGCTGCTTTGAATTACAACCTCGTAGTTTCTTTCAGCTATATTTAACATTGTATCAATTATGTGTGAATATAATCTGGTTGGGTGATTACTAGAAATCTCTCTCGAAAACGCACTATTCAAATAACTTCGGGCGTTTTTGACATCGCCGACTCTTTCGTAAGTTAAAGCTAGGTAGTTATCACATTCGGCAACTTTTGCTTCTGATTCGAGTTGTAAAAATTTTTGCTTGGCTTCGGAAAGTAGATTTCTGGAAACGTCTTGGGCTTCGGAAATTTGTCTTGAGCGTCCGAGATAACCCGCGATGCTTCCGCAACGCAAGAAAACTTCGGCGACCAGATCGTCGGAAAGTTCCATTGTATTTGGCTGTATCCGAAAATCGTTCCAAAAAACCGACAAAAGTTGATATGCCCGCGAATAATCTCCGTTCATCTCAGCTTCGGACACTTCTTTAAGGATTAAAACAGCCTGAGCAAGTGAAATTTTTCTTTCCATAAAAGTTTTTTCTGAAAAAAGTAACGCTTTAAATGTTTATACGGCTTGTCTAAGGAGACAACTTAAAAAATTAAGGAGAACAAAAGATGAAATCAATACTATTTCGTAGTATTGGTGTTTCGCTTTTTGTGCTTACTTTGAGTTTGTTCGCATTTGCCGACGGCGATATGACAACAGGTTCAAAAACAGGCACAGGCGGTGGTTTAGCACCAATTTTAACTGGCGAAAGCACAACTGATTCAAATATTAACTCTAATTCAAATGAAAATTCCGCATTGGATTTCCTCAGTTGGATTGAGCAAGTATTTGCTGATGTTTTGAATTAGTTAGACACTTTAAACCGATAACTTCGGATCGTTGCTTTATACGACGGTCTGAAGTTGTCTTTTTACGTAAAATGTAAAGACCGTGTGAATTAACCGGAGTTACTTCAACAATTAAGGTATCATACATCAAAAATAATTTTGGGCAAAATAAAATAATAAAAAAGCAGGATTCAATAACACGAATCCTGCTTTTTTATTATTTTGTTGATAAGAGATTTAATTTCTCGAACCCATAAATATTCGAATGACATACCAAAAAAGAAGCGCGACGCTGGCAAATAAGGCAAGCGAAGCGGCAACGTGCTGATTCGGACGATATTGATGTAAAATGCCGGAGGTTTGGTATAAAATTGCGCCGCCGGCAAATGCGACCATCGCAAACGAGAAAATATTTCCCAGCGAAAATCCGAATAACAAACTAGCCACGATTAAGCCAAGCGCGACAAAACTGCCGATTGCCAAAATCGGACCTAGAAACGAGAAATCTTTGCGCGTGATAAAAACCACCGAGGTCAGTCCGAGAAATAATCCGCCCGTAACCAATCCGGCTTTGGCAAAAATCTGATAACCGTCCGAATAGTTGGCAGCCATAAAGAGCAACGGCAGAAAAAGTATCACTTCCGCCACAATATAAAGTCCTAAACCCATATATTGCATCGCTCTTGACGTTTGCGAGTTTGCCCACCAATTAGCCAACATCGAAACGCCCATAAACGCCGCCAAGACGATAAACCACGAAAACCTGCCACCAAGCATCGTTTGGGCAATCGCCAAACCCGCGCCCGAACTGATGAGATAGGCTTCCATCAATGTAAAAATCAAAACCGCACCTGCCAGATGTGCATAAGTTTTGCGGATAAAACTCGCGCGTTCTTCCGGCAATGCTTCTGCCGCCGAATAATTACCGTAATTTTCAAAAGTTGTGTTCATTTGTTTCTCCTTAAAAAACCTTGTTTATTATTGGATGTCAAAACTAAACAAAAATCTGTCTGAGATTTCTATTATAACCTAACTTGCTGAAATCAAAAACTAAATAAAAAAAGCGCAATCTAATTAAAGATTACGCTTTTAAGTTTGCTGAAATGTTTTGCCTAGTGTTTGTTTCGCTTACAATTAGCGATTGTCATTATAATCGTAGTCATCATTATCATCGTTATCGTTTTCGTAACGATTATAGCCTTCATTATAGCCTCTTATGAAACCTTCCCGATAATATGATGCAGTTGGTCCCGGATTATTTCCGGTTGCCTGTCGAATTTGACGACTTGCCGCTCGTTGAGCATTAGCACGACGACCATTACGGGCATCTGCTGCGCCAAAACTCAATCCGTCTTGATAGCCATGTTGGACTGATCCGCGATAGATATTGTTATAGTCATTATTCCGGTTTTGGCGATTGTTTTCATAACGATTATCGTTATCTCTATTATTATAACGATCATTATCGTCCCTATTATCGCGGCGATTATGGTTGTCATTGTTACGGTGATTATTTCGCCGTTGTGCCTGTGAATCGGTTGAAAAAATGCCGATAGCAAAAATTAACGAAAAAACTATGGCTCCTGCCCGAATTATGCGTTGCAATTTATTTGTGTTCATAAAAATCTCCCTGTTTCCCTTGTTCTGTAATTGATACAATTATTGTCGGAGCAATTATTATGCCAAGCGGCTAAAATACCTGTTTTACTCAAATATCGAAGTTATAAACTCAGAAATTGAACGAAATGGAACAGTTATATTCTATTTGGTAACACACATCTAAATCTAAAATACAAAAGGCGATTCGGTTTGAATCGCCTTTTGTGCTTTTTGATAAAACTATAAATCTATTTTGCGGCAAGTATATCAACCTTTTCAATCGTCGGTGGTTCGGCAAGCAGTTCGGCGGCATTTTCCATCAAAGCCTCCGCGACTTTGCCGTTGAGATGAGCGTCGCGTCCTTCTTCGCCGTCGAATGCGTCGAAAATGCCAAACGTCGAATCGTCAAATTTAATTGCATACCAATCAACCGTCAGAGGTTCTTCTTCGACCAACGCTAAACCGCCATTCAAAAACGCCTCAACGTCCGCTTCTTTTCCGCTTTTCGCTTTTAATTTTACAAATAATGCTTTCTTTACCATATATTTCTCCTTATTTTTCGGGATGCTGATAGTAGTATATCCAAATAGATAAAAAAAATCTTTTCAAATCGGTAAAAATTCTGTATTCTTTTTCAAATGTCTCCAATTGCTATTACATTGATTTTATTGTTGGTTGCTCTTGTGCTTTTCGGCACGGAGAAACTGCCCGTTGATGTCGTCGGGCTGATTTTAGTTATAGGGTTAGTCATAACCGGCGTTTTGACGGTCAACGAAGGCGTGGCTGGATTTGGCGATAACATTATCGTTACTATCGCCGGACTTTTCGTTTTGACCGGCGGACTTATCAAAACGGGTTTGGTTGACCTAATTGGTCGCCGACTTTATCGCATTGCAGGTAATAATGAGTTTTTGCTAACGGCTTTGATAATGAGCGTGGCAGCAATTAGCGCGTCGGTTTTGAAAAACACGACGACGACGGCGATGTTTGTTCCCGTCGTCATCGGTTTGGCACATCGCGCCAAAGTTTCGCCGTCGAAATTACTGATGCCTTTAGCTTTCGGCGCGATTTTGGGCGGCAGTTGCACACTTATCGGAACATCTACGAATCTTGCCGTTAGTGGCGCGATTCAGCGTTACGGAATGGAGCCGTATTCGATGTTTGAACTCACGCCGGTCGGCATTGTAACGGTTGCCGTCGGGATGATTTATATGCTTTTTGTCGGCAGAAAATGGCTTCCCAACTACGGCAGCGATGAATCTTTGACCGACCAATATTCCATCCGCGAATATATTTCGGAAGTTTTGGTGTTGCCGAGTTCAAATTTGATTGGCAAAACGCTTGGGGAAGCGAACATCAATATGGAACTCGATTTAACTGTTCTCGGCATCATTCGCACCAATGAACAGCGCATCGCGCCAAGTCCTTCGGCACAGATTCTGAGCGGCGATTTGTTGATTGTCGAAGGAAAACTCGCCAACATTTTAAACATCAAAGCCGAAGCCGGACTCGAAATAAAAGCCGATTTCAAACTAAACGACCGCGATTTGGAAAGCGGCGAAGTCGAGCTTTTTGAAGTAATGGTAATGCGTAATTCGCGGCTGGTCGGGCAAACTCTGAAAACGATGAGTTTTCGGCAAATGTATGATTTGACCGTTCTGGCTATTAACCGCCACGGCGAAAAGTTTGTTGATAAACTGAGTAGTGTCCGCTTAAAATTCGGCGATGTTTTACTCGTTCAAGGCAATCGCCGATTGATTGAACGGTTTGTCGTCGAAGGCGAATTGATGCTTTTGGAAGACGTTTCGACGAGCAGTATGCGAACGGAAAAACGTCGTTGGGCGATTGCCGCATTCGCTCTTTTTCTCGCGCTTTCGCTTTCAAAAATCGTTCTCGGAATTGAAGTTCCGCTGGCTATCGCGGTGTTGCTTGGCGTTCTTGTTCTGTTGGCGACCAAAACGGTTCTTTATTCGGAAGTTTATACACTAATTGATTTTCGTCTGTTGGTTTTAATTGCTTGTATGATGAGTTTCGGCGTGGCGATGGAAAAAACCGGCACGGACATTTATCTTGCTAACCTGATTAAAACTTACTTTGAACAATACGGTGCAACCGCCGTGCTTGCCGGATTTTTTGTCTTAACAGTTGCGCTGACGCAACCGATGTCAAACCAAGCCGCTGCTTTGGTCGTGATTCCGGTGGCAGTCAAAACCGCGCTGGCACTCGGTCTAAATCCGCGCACTTTTGCAGTAGCAGTTACTTTCGCCGCATCATTTTCGTTCATCACGCCACTTGAACCGGCTTGCATTCTCGTCTATACGCCCGGACGTTATCGCTTTATGGATTTTGTCAAAATCGGCACGTTTCTAACCATTGTCGTCTTTGTCGTCGCAATGCTTTTAGTGCCGATATTTTGGAAACTAACACCTTAGCGCGTTTCTGAAAAGTATGTCTGAGAAGTAAAGCCATCGTCCTAACGGCTTTACTTCTCAGACATACTTTTGAAGCAAAAAGTCTTTGGACAATGGCGATTGTCCGCCGGATTATGATGATTATCCGCTGTATTATCGCCATTGTCCGCTGTACTATCGTCATTGTCCGCTGTACTATCACCATTGTCCGCCGGACAATCGCCATTGTCCGGCGGACTGTCGCAATATTACCCCGTATAATCACAAATATACGGCGAACTCTTGCGATAGTTCGCCGTATATTTGTGAAAATATGGCGAACTACCATTCTGCATAGTCCGCCATTGATGATTATTAAGCTACTTTTTGTCTAATCCTAAAAAACACTTCCGGCAATTTCGATTTCCTTCGCCGCTTTCTTACTTGCGACGACATTTAGCGGAATTTTCCACACCAGCGTTTTTATCTGACAAGTTCCGGTGTTGTCCTCGCGGCAATAATAAACCGACATTTTTGCCTGCAAAACGGCAGCACCGGCTTTTGTCGTTTGAAACGGAACATTCAACGGCAGTTTGGTGAACTTTTGTATGGCAGTAGCGATTTTTACATTCTTGCCGGATGCGACCGATATTTCATAACGCTGTGGCGCATTCAAATTCAGATGAAAACCTTCCGGCAATTTGACATTAAAAACGAGTGAAGTTTGTGCGTTTGCCGCAACTTTCTGCACGTCCAGTTTGATTTCTTTGGTATTCGGCGAAGAAACTTCGGCTTCATCTTTTATTTCAACCGGCGATGTCAATCCTTCGATTTTGAGCGTCGAAGTTTCCTTCGTTTTCAAATCAACAATGCGAATCGCGTGATTATTCGTGTCCGCCACAAAAAGTTTTCCATCCGCGATACTCAAACCCGCTGGTTCATAAAACGCCGGAGTTTTTCCGTCTGTTTGCCCTGTTTTGCCCGTTCCCAAAAATGCCGTAACAGTTCTTTTTTCGGTGTCAAGCAATTTAATTTTGTGATTGTAAGTGTCAGCAATCAAAACTTTGCCGTCGTAAAGCACAACGCCCAACGGATGTTGCAAGCGCACGTCGTCGCCCGTTCCGTCAACATCGCCGAACTCGAACAAATCGCCGCCGACCAATGTTTTAACCACGCCC
>JANOXW010000671.1:0-5937 GCA_031418635.1 Acidobacteriota bacterium | reverse complement strand
CGGCAAAAAAATCACCGAATCCGACATCAACCAAATAATCTTCGTCTGCTATTCGTGTAATTATCGCTAAATGGTCAAATTCCTGTCCAAAATTTCCTTTTCCATCACTTACTCGTGCGGAAATTCGCTTGCTTTCGTAACCTGTTTTTTGCAAAAGTTCAAAGAACAAACCGTTTAGTTCGTAACAAAAACCACCTCGTTTATTCTCGACAATTTTCCGAAATAAAGATTCTCCACTCAACTCAATTGGCTTTTTCCAATGAATATCGAGGTTTTCAAACGGAATATGTAAAAGATGCCGGCGTTGCAGATATTTGAGATTTTCTAAATTTGGAACAAAATCAATTTTTTCACCGCCAATTCTGATTAGATATTTTTCTGTTTTCATAGAAGTTACAAATAAAATTATAGCGAATTCGCTTTTAATTGTCAGAATGTCGAAACTTTTGTAAAACCTTGTTGACTCAAAACATCATTCGCGTTTAGCATTTTTCTTGGGGGAAAAATAAATGAGTTTTACTTTGATGGATTTGGGTTCTGAAAATTATGAATTTCGCGCCAATGTCTGGAATTGGAAAACGGCGTTGGAAATTATCAAAAGTTTTGATGTCGTCAGCGAAGGGAAACTGCGGCAAATGACGTATAACGGCACGGGCGCGAAGTTGGAAAGAGAAGAAGCGCACACAATCGCCGAAAAAATCCGCGATGTGATTTTGCCGAAATTAGAGCCGAACAAGCGTATGCTGATGGATTTGTCCGTTACCGATAAACCCGACGACGGCACGCTTTACCGCGACGAAGACGAGCAATGGAAAAATTACAGCACCGATTATGAGTGGCTGAAAGAATTTTCTGGGTTTTGTTTGAAATCGAAAGGTTTTCAAGTCTTCTAATAAGTCCAAAGTCCAAAGTCTAAAGTCCAAAGTCAGTTTGTTTTTGGAATTTGGACTTATTTTACTATGGAAGTTTTAGCAAATTTTTTTAGTCATTTGTGGGTGCAAATTGCGTCCTTGATTCTTTTTGCGACGGTTCACGGTTACGCGGGCGCGTGGCTTGCCGTGCGGATGCTTTTTCGTCCGCGCCAACCTTTTAAAGTTCTCGGCATTACACTTTTTCCGCAGGGAATGATTCCGCGCCACCGCGACCGTTTGGCAAACGCGATTGGTAAAGCCGTCGGCGAAGAACTCGTTTCGCAAGAAACTATTATCGAACAACTTTTCGGGAAGGAGTTTTTAAGCCGAAAAATTCAAGGCTTAGTTGATGCTTACACCGAAGATTTGTTGTCGCAAAATTATCCGTCCTTGATTGAAGCCTTGCCCGCCAATATCCGCGAACCTGTTTTGGACGCGATTTCTTTGTTGCAGTTAAAGATTTCCGACCATATCGCAAATGTTCTGCAAAGCGAAGAAACCGTCGAATCAATCAGCGGGTTTGTCGAACGAAGAGTTGACGAATTTTTGTCGCGCCGCATTTCTGAAACTTTGGACGAAGAAACTTTTAATAAAATTTTAGGTTTTCTCGAAACGCGCATTCGTTCCGCTATCAAAGAACCGACGCTTGAAAAGAAAATTAAAGATTTTATCAGCCGACGGGTTGATGATTTGGCAAACACGGAAACTCCGCTTGGAGAAATGTTCACCGCCGACGCAGTTTTGCTTTTGAAAGAAAAAGCCGTTGAACAAATCGAACCCGTCGTTCATCAACTAGCCGAAATTGCTACGGCGGAACGCACGCGCAAGCAAATCGGCGCACTCATTAAACGCGAAGTTCACGATTATTACGAACAATTGCCGTTTTTCAAAAAAATCTTTGTGTCGCGTGAAAATCTGCTCGACGAAGTTGATGATCTGGTCAACGAAAGTTTGCCCAAGCGCGTCGAAGAAACTTTGCGCGGCGATTTTTTTGCCAACGAAGCATTTAATTTTATCAATAGTTCGATTGACAATGCCCTTTCCCGTCCGATTCCCGAACTCATCGGCAAAATCGCGCCCGAACAACTCGAACGCTTAAAAGCGCAAATCTCGAAAAATGTTTTATCGCTTTTGCAAGGCGAAGAGATGATGAATTCGATTTCAGCTTATCTGACCGACACGATTGAAAAATTGCGTCCGCACAGCATTGATGCCGTTTTGCAGACGTTGCATCCCGAATCGGAAGAAAAACTCAAAAAAATGCTCGCCAACGGTTTGCTCAATATTCTCTCGCGTGAAGAAACTTCTAACATCATCAATTCCGTGCTTTCAAAACAAATCGAAAACTTTCTCGCCGCACCAATCGGCAGACTTTCCGACCATATTTCCGAAGAAAAGGTGCGCCAAGCGGGAAAATCTTTGACCGAAACGATTATCTCCGCCGCCAAAGAAAAACTGCCCGAAGCGATCAGAGAATTCGACATCGGCGGTGTCGTGCGCGAAAAAATCAACAATTATCCGTCGGAAAAACTCGAAGCGTTGGTTATGTCAGTTGCCAAAGAACACTTGCGAAAAATCGAACTTTTCGGCGCGTTATTCGGTTTTATCATCGGAATCGCGCAAGCCGTTCAGTTTTATTTTTTCGCCCGCTGATTTTATTGAACTTCTCTAAATTTTTTTTCGTTGTTTGTTATGAAGATTTTTTAGGAGAAAAAACAATGAAAAAAATTGGTTTAGTGATTTTTGTGATTGCTTTGATAATTGGTGTAATGTCCGCAATGAAATTTAGCAACGGAAATTTAAGCAGTGTGCAAGGTTCAGGCAATATTCAAAATGAAAAAAGAGATATTGCGGGTTTTATGGAAATTGAGGCAAGCGGCGCGATAACTTTGGAAATAGTCGCGCAAAAAGATTTTAGCGTCGAGGTCGAAGCTGACGATAATTTACTTCCGTTAATAAAAACTGAAATCAGCGGCGATACTTTGAGAGTTTTTACAAAAGGTAAAATTTCGCCGAGAAATAAACTTGTGGTCAAAATTTCGATGCCCGAACTTAACTTTTTAGACGTTTCGGGCGCGTCCGGCGCAACAGTTTCAAATGTCGAAACCAATTCGCTCAAACTCGAAGCAAGCGGCGCGTCGAAAATAAAGATTGACGGTGAAACAAATAGTTTAGAATCCGAAGCAAGCGGCGCAAGCACAATTGACGCGGAAGGCTTAAATGTTGAAAACGCCGATGTCGAAGCAAGCGGTGCAAGCAATACGACGGTTTCTGCAACAAATGAATTAAAAGCTAATGCAAGCGGCGCAAGCACAATTTACTATACGGGCGAACCAAAAAGCATTTCCCCAAAATCTTCGGGCGCAAGTTCCGTCAAGAAAAAGTAAGTTTCAATAAATAGCCACAAAAAAGCACAAAATTCACAAAAGATTTTATTGTATTTTTTGAGTTTTTTGTGCTTTTTTGTGGCAATTAAAATTTTATGTTTCAACTGCTTTTGTCTTTATTCCCGCCAAATTACTTGCAGAATCCAGCCCTGCAACGTAAATGTCCAAATTGATTTTACCGATTTTGAAAACTCGAATATCTTTCAAATTTTCTTCAAGTAATTTTTTAAGTTCGGCAAATTTATGAGCGTTTGCTGTTTCTTCATCGCCAAACCAATCTTTTATTTCGGTCAAACGTCCGAAAAATTCGTTGAAATCTCTTTCTTCAACCGCCGTATCAGCTGCGTTTGCGGTTTGTTTCAGTATTTCTTCAACTGAAACTATTTCGGCTTTGTTTCCGCTAAAAGGAAAAATTTCGGCATCGGTTTCGCTGATGTAATACAAACCTGTGGCAATTTTTTCTATTTCTGTCGCCAATTGGTTTTCTTTTACATTATTTTCTGTAAAAAAATTCTTTTTTTTTCTTCGTTTCGCCATACATTTTGTCCGAAAATCGTGCTAAAAGACAGTCTAACACAATCTAAAATTCTGCCAAGTGTATGTGAAAACAGGTCTTTATCCAACTGAATGTTTTATTTTTGGAAACCTGTGGATTTCTCTTGCAATTTTGGCTTTTATTTGATAATCTTTCATCCGTTTCCAATCTTTTAAATTCCTGTAAATTATTGGAAATAAAACACTTAAAGTTTTACATTAACTTTTAAGCAAGTTTCCACAAGCCTGTGGAAAACTCTGTGGAAAACTTTTTATTTTGCCCTTTAGAATCCTTGAAAGTTACCACAATAGAACGGTTTGTAACAGATTGTTAATAGTCTTTCACAAATCTTTTTAGAAAATTTGAACAAGAAATTTTGCTTAAAAGTTTCACCAAAGATTTAACTAAAACTTGACGGAGAAAATGATATGGAAATGTCGGCGGAAAAGACAAATGTTTGGAACAATATTCTTCAATCGGTAGAAAAGCGTTTGAATAAACAGATTTTCGATTCGTGGTTTCGCCCGATTCAGTTTAACGGTTGCGACGAACAGGATAAAGTTTTGCATCTGCAAGCCAATCAAATTACGAAAGATTGGATTAGCAGTTATTATTTGGATGTCATCAGCCAAACGATGAAGGAACTGAATATGTTCAATTATCAGTTGGATTGGGAAATCGTGAAATCAGAAAGGGACGAGGAAAATTTTACGGAAGAAGATGACGATGGCGATTTTTTCTTTGAAATGCAAAAAACAGCTTCAAATTCGCCGACTCAAAAAGGCTTCGATTTTCTTGAAAAATCAAAACCCGCATCTTTGGCTAAAAACAACTCGACCAATTTTGTTGATATTGAACCGATTGAAAATTCTCTTAATCAGAAATATAAGTTTGATACTTTCGTTGTGGGTTCGTGCAATCAATTTGCTCACGCCGCAGCTTTGGCAGTCGCCGAAGCACCTGGAAAAACTTATAATCCGATGTTTATTTACGGCGGAGTCGGTTTGGGAAAAACTCATCTGATGCACGCTGCCGGACACGCGATAAAAGAACGTAACCGACATTTGCGCGTTGCCTATATTTCCGCCGAAAAATTTATGAACGAATTGATTAACGCGATTCGCTATGACAAAACACAGACTTTCCGCGAAAAATACCGTTCAATAGACGTTCTGTTGATGGATGATGTCCAATTTATGGCGGGAAAAGAGCGCACGCAGGAAGAGTTTTTTCACACATTTAATGCGCTTCACAACGATCAAAAACAAATCGTTGTAACTTCGGATTGTCCGCCGCGTGAAATCCCGACGCTTGAAGAAAGACTTCATTCGCGGTTTGAATGGGGCTTGATTGCCGACATTGAACCGCCCGATTTGGAAACAAAAGTGGCGATTTTGAAACGCAAAGCCGATTTGGACGGCGTAACTTTGCCCGACGAAATTGCGTTTTATATCGCCAGCAAAGTTAAAAGTAATATCCGCGAACTCGAAGGTTCGTTAGTTCGCCTGATTGCAATTTCATCGCTGCGCGGCGTTCCGATTTCAAAAATGCTGGCGCAAGACGCGATGAAAAACATCATTGACAGCGAACAGCCCGCAGGTTTGACGATTGAGAGAATTTCCAAAATGGTCGCATCGCACTTTAAGTTGACGATTGAAGAAATAAAATCGAAAAATAATTCCCGGCAAATCGCCGTGCCTCGACAAGTGGCGATGTATCTGTGTAAAAGATTGACAAAACACAGCTTCCCAGAAATCGGACGCGAATTTGGCGGCAAACATCATACGACGGTTATGCACTCGGTTGAGAAAATTGATTTGGTAATAAAGGACGATAGAAATTTCCACAGGGTTGTCAGCGAACTTATAGACAATCTTTGCAGTTAGTTAGCATTTATGTAACAAGAGATTTGGTGGAAGTTTTCCACAGACAATTAAGCAGAGCATTTAAGTATTGTATTTACTTTCAATACTTAAACAAAGTTTATCCACTTTTCCACAGGTTGTTGAAAAAATCGCCTGTGGAAAAGCGGTCGTTTTGTCTTTTTGCTATTTTTTTCCACAGGCAAGCAAGTTTTCCACAAGTTTTCCACAAAGCCTGTGGA
>JANOXW010000670.1:0-3087 GCA_031418635.1 Acidobacteriota bacterium | reverse complement strand
GCGATGGAAGAACCGACCTCGTTGTTTATCGAAATGGCATTTGGTATCTCCTTCGTTCAACTTTGGGCTTTACTGCGCTTCAATTCGGAATCACTGAAGATATTCCGCAACCGGCTGATTTTGATGGTGATGGCAAAGCTGAATTAGCAGTTTTTCGTCCATCTAGCGGCACTTGGTATGTATTCAATTTAGTCAACAGTCAGTTCAACGCATTTCAATTTGGCATTGCGGAAGATAAACCCGTCGTCGGTGATTATGACGGCGATAATCGGGCTGATTATGCCGTTTATCGTCCATCCAATGGAGTTTGGTATTATCAGCGAAGCACGGCGGGATTCGGCGCGATTCAGTTTGGCATCCCAACTGACAAACCAGTGCAAGCCGATTATGACGGCGATGGCAAAACGGATGTAGCAGTTTATCGTCCTTCAAATGGCGTGTGGTATTACCAACAAAGCACCGCCGGATTCGGAGCAATTCAGTTTGGAATTGACACGGACAAGCCATCGCCAGCGGATTATGATGGAGATGGAAAAGCAGACATTGCAGTTTATCGTCCATCGAATGGAGTGTGGTATCTGCAACGAAGCACATTAGGCTTTACTGGAATCCAATTCGGAATCGCGGAAGATAAGCCGATTCCCAATGCCTTTGTGCCGTAAAATTTATCTCACATTCTCATATAAAAACACGGAAGTTGAAAACGGTTTCTGTGTTTTTATTTTGTGTAATAGCGGCGGACATTTCACTTAAACGATTAAATTTCTCAAGGCGTGAATAGCATCAATTACCATCTACTTTGCAAAACATTCGGTCTGCGTTATGCTTTGGAATAACTAAAACAACACAAGGAATTTATAAAGCGAGATGATTAGTTTTAACGAGGAAATTTGCACAAATTTTGACAGCGCGAGTTCGCGTGAATGGTTGGAAACGAATGGCATCGGCGGGTTTGCTTCTGCGACGATTTCGGGCGCGAATACGCGGCGGTATCACGGGCTTTTGACTGCCGCTATTAAGCCTCCGTTGGGGCGTGTAACGACGATTTCAAAGTTTGAGGAAACGCTTATTGTTGACGGCGAAAGATTTGAACTTTCTTCCAACCAATATCAAGGCGCGATTTATCCTAATGGTTATCAATATTTAAAGAACTTTCGGCTTGCGCCTTTTCCGATTTGGACTTTTGAAATAAACGGAATCGAAATCGAGAAATCAATTTTTATGGTTTATGGAAGCAACACAAGCGTTGTTCAGTATAAGTCCAAAGTTCAAAGTCCAAAGTCCAAAGTTGAAATTGAATTAAAACCGCTTTTATCTTTTTGCGATTATCATAGTTTGCAACGCGAAAACGTGGAGTTTGATTTGAATTATGAAGTTGCGGAAAATCTTGTAACGGTTAAACCTTACGCGGAAATGCCGTCGCTTTATTTTAGTCATAATGCCGAAGCGGTTGAAAATACGGGCGTTTGGTATCGAAAATTTGAATACGCCATCGAAAAAGAGCGCGGCTTTGATTTTTTGGAAGATTTGTTTCAGCCGTTTAGTCTGAAATTTGATTTAAATAACGCGGCAATCGTTATCATTTCGACTGAACCACAGAAGGTTTCCGAAAGCGCGAATTTTGAGAAAAGTGAACTCGAACGGCGCGAAGCGTTGATAAAAACTGCCGACGCAAAAGACGATTTTACTAAAGAACTCGTTCTCGCGGCTGACCAATTTATCGTTTCGCGCGGCGCGGGCAAGACTGTGATTGCGGGTTATCATTGGTTTTCCGATTGGGGACGCGACACGATGATTGCGCTTAACGGATTGACTTTGGCGACAAATCGCGTCGAAATTGCGAAAAGCATTTTGTTGGAATTTGCCGAACATCTTTCCGAAGGAATGTTGCCGAATCGATTTCCCGATGCGGGCGACGAAGCCGAATATAACACGGTTGACGCAACGCTTTGGTATGTCGAAGCAGTTCGCGCCTACGCCGAAAAAACGAATGATTATGATTTTGTCTGCGAAAATCTGTATGAAAAACTTGTCAACGTCATACTTTGGCACGTTCACGGAACTCGTTATCAAATTCATCTCGACACCGACGGACTTCTTTACGCGGGCGAAAAAGATGTGCAATTAACTTGGATGGACGCGAAAATCGGCGATTGGGTAGTAACGCCACGCACAGGCAAAGCCGTTGAGATTCAGGCACTTTGGTATAATGCGCTGTGCATTATGGCGGATTTTGCGGATAGGTTCGATGATAAAAAAGACAAGGAAAAATATTTAGAATTAGCGCAAACCGCGAAGAAAAGTTTTAATAAAATCTTTTGGAACGCAGAAGAAGAATGTTTGTATGATGTGATTGACGGCGACGAAAAAGACGCTTCGGTTAGACCTAATCAGCTTTTCGCGGTTAGTCTGCCGAATACGATGGTCAGCATCGGAAAGGCGCAAAAAATTGTGAAAAAGGTCGAAGCCGAACTCTTAACGACCGTCGGTTTACGTTCGCTGTCGCCGAAAGATTCCCGCTATTGTCCGATTTATATTGGCAGTCCTTTGAAGCGTGATTCCGCCTATCATCAAGGCACGGTTTGGGCGTGGCTGACGGGCGCGTATATTGACGCTTTTCGCAAAGTCAATCCCAACGGACGCAAAACCGAAGAGCGTGTTAGCGAAATTTTAGAAGGCTTTAAAAATCATTTGAACGAAGCCGGACTCGGACAAATTTCCGAGATTTTCGATGCCGACGCACCGCACACGCCACGCGGTTGCATCGCGCAAGCGTGGAGCATCGCGGAAGTTTTGCGAGTTGTCAAATCTGGTTCAGAATAAGCAGAAATCACCTAGGATTTAGTCAAAGTAGGAACGCGCGGATTTAGCTATCACTTAGCACTTAGCACTTATTCCGAATCGTGGGTAGATTTTTCTTCGGAATAAGTGATAAGTGATAAGTGATAGCTGATAGATTCAGATGAGCAACTGACCTTCACAATTTTTTTCGGACTTTGAATAAGCCCTGAGAAATAACCACAAAAAGGCACAGAATTCACAAAAAATCCTTAAAATCTTTTTTGAGTTTTTTGCGCCTTTTTGTGG
>JANOXW010000669.1:0-1637 GCA_031418635.1 Acidobacteriota bacterium | reverse complement strand
GTTCTTTCTGAATAAGTTCCATCTTTTTCAGGACGACCACCGTTGAAACAAATCATCGGATATTCCATACCAATTTGGTCAGTATGAACTGAAATTGCCACGGGGTACGGATAAGGGAAAGTGTAATGTGAATACCATTTCAAAGTATGCGCCACCGATTTTGTCGAGTATTTTTCCCACAACGGATTGCCTTCGTTCGGATAAAAAGACATCGCCATCACTTTGTTGCCGTCAATGCTATGACCTTGCGCGTCCCAAATAAATTTGCGCGACGACGCAAATGCAAAATCGCGGATGTTGTCGCCTTTGAAAATCCAAGTCTTTTTGCCTGACGCAGTGCTTGATTCATTTGCCCTTGCTTCGTCAGCAGTGATGATTTTTATCGGTTCTTTGGCAGTTTCGGCTTGCTTTAAGCGGTCAATCTGCGCTTTGGTTAAAACCTGTGCCGGATTTTGCAAAACGCCCGTTGCCGAAACAACGTGGTCATTCGGCGCAGTGATTCTGACAAGATAATCGCCGAACTCAAGCGTAAATTCACCGCTTCCCAAAAATTGTTTGTGTTGCCAACCATAGACATCGTAATACGCCGCCATTCGCGGAAACCACTGCGCGATTTCATAGATATAATTTTTATCACGCGCAAAGAATTCGTAGCCGGTGCGTCCGCCAAAGATGCGCTGATTGTTTATCGCGTAATTCCAATCAACCGCAAAAACAAAATTACTGCCCGGCGCAAGCGGAGTCGGCAAATCAATCCGCATCATCGTATTGACAATCGTATTTTTCAACGCATTTCCCTTGGCATCCCGAACCGAAGTGATATTTACCTTGCCGTCGTAGGTTCGCGCCGCGATTTGTTCGAGTTGATTAAGCGGAGTGCCTTTGTCAAACGACGGCGCAGTTTGCGTTTTCTGCGTGTCGGAATCTTTGGCAAAGATATTTTGGTCAATCTGCAACCAAATATAGTTCAAACTATCGGGCGAAAGATTTTTATAAGTGATGGTTTCCTTGCCGCTGATGCGCTGATTTACGTCGTCGAGTTCGACATCAATCACATAATCGGCGCGTTGTTGCCAATACTTATTGCCGGGCGCACCCGAAGCCGTCCGATATTCATTCGGCGACGGCAAAATCTCTTCGAGTTGCCGAAACTTATCACTCGGTTTTGATTTCGATTGCCCGAAGACAAAACCGACGCTTAATAAAACCAAAACCATAGCCAACAAACGATTGAAAAGCATTAAATTTCTCCTTAATTTTTAAGATGGATGTGTAAATTCAACTTAAAACGATCTTCCGATTATTACGCTGATTTTGCAAACTTGTTTCGTCTAAACAAAAAAACAGACGAACATTTAATAAACTCCGTCCGTCTGTTTTCGATTTCTTAAAAGGCAATTATTTTACCAATATGCCGCGCTTGCCAGTTCTAATATGTTGTTTAATTGAGCAATAACGGGCGCACCCGGACAACCCGGATGACCTTTATCAAACAGTGCATGATAAGCCAAGCCTGAACCTTGGGCGTTACCGGCAACCGATAATGAAACGCCTGAGCTTTGCCGGTGCAACCAACTAAATAACATTGCACATCGGTCAACTTGGTCATCGGTCAATCTTTCGCCCGGAAGCGCAAT
>JANOXW010000668.1:0-3719 GCA_031418635.1 Acidobacteriota bacterium | reverse complement strand
GACAAATTTTTGCCGAATCTTGTTGAATTAGCAAACGCTGATGAACGTGCCGAGAGAGCAGAAGCCGAAATTGAGCGTTTAAAGGCGGAATTAGCGCAATTAAAGAATGGATAACGAAAACATTCTCGAACTTTTGCGACGAACCCGCATTGAAGTTGCGCCCGAAACCTTTACACTTGTTTCTGTGCGCCGCGAAGATTGGCTGAAACTGCTCGAAAATCCCGAACTCTCGCCGCGAATGACTGCGCCGTTTATGATTTTCTCGGACAAATGGGAAGTTACGTTACTTTTGGATGAAGTTGATTTCGGAACGATTAGCCACGCAATTCGGGGCGCGAAAACGGCAGTGAACTTTCGGCTTTTGTCCTTTGATATTGAACTTGATTTTAATGTCGTCGGATTTCTCGCCGAAGTTTCGCGGATTTTAGCCGAAGCGGAAATTTCAATCGTTGCTTTATCGGCTTTTTCACGCGACCATTTACTTATCAAACAAGCGGATTTATCAAAGGGGTTGAAAGTTTTAGGCGAATATGTCGAGGAACTTTGTTGATAAAGTTTTTAGAAACTGAAAACTTTTCATATTGCTTGGCGGGAAATGCTCCATATATTGTCAACCAATTTGATGGCTCATTTCAAATTACTGGAACTGCAAATAAAATAGAATATTACATCAAAGAATATAAAAAAAAGGTTAAATGGATAAGGTGGTTTGGAAAGATAAAGTCGTATTTTTAACCGGCGCGTCAAGCGGAATCGGGAGCGAAATGGCGTTGCAGATTTCGCGGAAAGGCGCGATTCTCGGCTTGCTTGCGCGACGGCGTGAAGAACTCGAAAAGCTGCAAAGCGAAATTGAAAATGCGGGTGGAAAGGCGCGGATTTTTGCGGTTGATGTAACCGATAAAGACGGCGTTCACGAAGCGGCAAATAGCTTGCGCGAGGAATTTGGCAAGATTGATATGATGATTGCCAATGCCGGAATTGGCGGCGGTGCGGTTCACGCGAAAGACATCAAACCGGAAGATTTTGCAAAGGTCGTCAATGTTAATCTGATTGGTGCGGTCAATGCGATAACGGCGGTTTTGCCCGATATGATTGTGAAAAATAGCGGACAACTCGTGGCAATTGCGAGTCTTGCGGGTTTTAGAGGACTTCCTAAATCGGCGAGTTATTGCGCGAGTAAGGCGGCGATGATTGCGCTGTTTGAAAGTGTTCGACTTGATTTATTGCGGACAAATATTGACGTTTCGATTATTCAGCCCGGCTTTATCAAAACACCTTTGACAGCCGGCAGAGAAGCGCAAATGCCGTATTTGATGGAACTCGACGTTGCCACCAACAAAATGATTCGCGCTATTGAAAAACGCCAAAAGTTTTACGCTTTTCCGTGGCAATTGGCGAGTTTTGTGCGACTCGGCAAAGTTTTTCCGGCGTGGCTTTACGACAAAATTGCCGGAAGCCGAAGCTATCGTGAATAGTTTTATGGGTAAAGGTTTAGTCGTTCCAACAAGTCCTTAAATCTCGCATCATTCCGAACATTTTTTAACAGTGGCGTAACTTTTATTTGATGGTAAAAATAATGTGCCGATAAGCCTTTTCGAGCTATTCAAATGTCTTGTCTTTGTCGTTGGGTGCGGAATAAACGACGGCTATAATATCGGATGGAACAAAGCGTTTGTTGGCTAATTCTTCCTATTCAATCAGCCGTTTCTTCGCTTCTTCCTTGTTTCCAATTACTGCATAATAATAGGCAAGATACTCAAAAGTGTTCACTTCCGAACCGCTTCCACCGCAACCGAATAGACCTTCAATTTTTTGTTCACCACTTTGGCATAATCATTGCATTTGCAAGGTTGGTTTGATTTGATATTTTTTGAATAGAAATTAAAAAAACCAATAAACAAAGCAGATAGAGATATTTGCCGAGACTTTTTAATTAAGATTTTAATTAGAAAATGTCGTAACTTGTCAAAATTAGATGACAAATATTGTTACTTTGTTGCAATTATTAATCTTTTGCCAGTGAGGTGTATATTATGAAAAATAATGGTCAAAATGGATTTACACTGATTGAACTACTTTTGGTGGTAGTTATCATCGGAGTTATTGTTACTATTGCTGTTCCATCTTTGCAGCGAGGCATCAGAGCCGCCGATAATGGAAGTGCTTTTGCAAGTTTGAGAACAATTTCTTCGGCACAGGTCGGTTATTATTCGCAAAACGGCAGATTTGCCCGTTTAGACGAACTCAATGCGTCAAGTGGTAATACTTTAGGAACTTCTACGCCGCCAAATTTGATTCGTGGCAAATTTACCTTTCAAATGAATCCGATTATGCCGACGGACGTTGAACTTCGTCAAGCCTATACAATCGTTGGCACCAAGAACGTCGGACCCGCCGATTTGCCGTATGTTATTTCGGTTGATCAATCCGGCGTGATTGTCCAAATCATTCCTTAAATCTTTACCAAGACTCACGTTTCCCAAATTCCGTAGTGTAAAGCCATGAATATATTTGAAGACCTGATTGATGAGCTAAAAAAGGAAAACCTGCTTGAAGCAACCGTTATCGAAAACAGCCGGGCTGAAAAAGAAGCGGAAATGTTTGACGAGGAAGTAATTGAAGCTCAGACATTTTTAGAAAACTACTCTAAAGAAGAAAAAACTACTGACAGAGAGTTTCCGCCCGAACCAAATAAAGCGATTGGTCAGACGGTTGATTTTGCGGGTAATATTGGCAGTTCTATTCCTTACAACTCACAATCACAGTCAGGCAAAAAGGAAACACCTCAACCGCCGGTTAATGAGGCAGAATTTTATCGAAAACGGGCAACGGATGAAGTTTCGTGTTTGCAAATCGTCGAACATATTCTTTCCGGTGTGGAACGCGAACAGATGAAGGTTGTGCCGAAACAGTATGACGATTTGGAAGTAACCAAATCACTACATAATTTTTTGCAGATTTCAAAAGATGTTCACTCGCCGGAACACGCGCAAGCCGAATTTCAATTGATGCAGGAAACCGAAAGTTGGTATTCGGTACTTTCGCATCGTGATAAACATATTTCGGTTACGCATCTGCGCCGATTTTGTGAAACGACGCGCCCGGCTTTGAGTTCGCCGGCACTTGTTGCATTAGCCCGATTCTACCGCAACTCACCGTATTCGGAATCAGTCAGAAATAAATTCGACTTTGTTGTTACACGGCTTTTTTCCGAAGAAATCGGCGATGAAAAAAGAAAAGTTTCGCTCTCGCAAAATGAACTCATCGAAAGTTTGACGCAACTATATGCCGAATGGGAAAGCATTTCGGTTTATGCAAATGAAGAAAATGATTCTAAGATTTTAATCACCACACTCAAGTTTGAAGATTTTATTGCAGAAGCCGAAATTGCCGGAAGCTTTGATGAATTGGTCAAAAATGATTTTTTCAACCGACTTCGGATCTTCAAGGAAAGCACACTTGAACAGTTTTTTGTGGCATTGGTAACGGCGACGGCGATTGAAAGCAATGTCAGAATCGGCAACCAATACATTAAATTATTGAAAACTGAAAAAGACAAAGGCGAGGCGGAAAAACTTGAAAACAAATACGGTTTTTTGCACGATCAGGTTATTTCGGACGCAACCAGCAAAACCTTTCAACTTGTCGAATCATTGAAACCTGAAGATGAAAAATATGATTTGCCGGACAAAAACGATGATGCCGAACTCAGCGAACAA
>JANOXW010000667.1:0-1981 GCA_031418635.1 Acidobacteriota bacterium | reverse complement strand
ATTGACACTCGGTTTTGGTGCGAAGTTTCTTGTTGGTCGAGTCAATAAAACGGAAGATATTCATATAACCGAATAATCGGACTTTGCGGGTTGCTTTTTCTGACAAGTGATAAATTGATATTAAATTTATTGCTTATCACTTGTCGGCATTACCGCACTAAGTTTTTACTCTTGCAATAATTCGCGGAAAAGGTCGAGTTATTGATTCCTCTAACTTTTTTAAAATCCCACCTTTTGAGAAACTTTTTTGCATTTCAACGCAATTTTTCTGCCGCCTGATGAATTTTCCCCAAAGATGCGCTATAATGTTGACTAAATAGTAAAGATTTACAAATTTTACTGTTTTGACTTTAACAAAGGATTTTTAAGAGATGCCAAAAATTGCAGATATACAAGAAACACCGAACCCGAACGCGGTAAAATTTATTTTGAAAGAACCCGTTTCACACGGAACTTCGCATTCGTTCGATTCCGCCGAAAAATCAAAAGACGACCAACTTGCCCAATCTTTATTTGAGGTTGGTGATGTTGTGTCCGTTTTTTATATGGATAAAATGATTACGGTGGAAAAGACTGACGAAGCCGATTGGGACGAGATTTTACCGCTGTTAGCCGTGCCGATTCGGGCGGCGGAATCAGTTGCGGCGACAAACGGAAATGGAAACGGAAACGGCAATGGCAACGCAGCAAACGCCGTTGGCGGCGCAATCGCAGCGGCGGTCAGTGATAATCCGATCATCGCGCAAATCAACGAATTGCTTGACGAAAGAATTCGCCCATACTTGGCAAGCGACGGCGGTTGGTTGGAAATTTTGGATTTGGAGGACAAAACTTTAAAGATTCGTTATCAAGGCGCGTGTGGAAGTTGTCCTTCGAGTCTGACCGGAACGCTCATGGCGATTGAAAATATGATAAAAGACGAAATTGATGAAGAAATCGAAGTTGTTGCCGTTTAGATTTCCATTGTGGGATCTAAATCTTTCTATTTCAGAGTTTAATAAGCTATAAAGTTTCGTAGAGCGACATTAAATCACTGATAAAATGTCCTTTTGACAAATTTTGTTTGTTTATTTTAAAACTATTTCTTGACATAAAAACAAAAATTTGTTCATAATCTAAGTTGTTGGCGTTTTGTCCAAAACGCCAACTCATCTAAAAGGGTCATAATTTACTCAAAACTGCCAGCCATTTGCATCCCTAGAATGCTGTGTTTTCAACAAACGGAGGAAAAATATAGTGAATAGTGAAGAACTCGAACAAAGTTTAAGAGCTGAATTCGAGAGTTATCTCAAAGATGTTCTTGCTGATATGAGGCAGGAATTTTCTGAATTTCAAAATAAAGTCGAAGCGGAATTTGGCAAACATAAGTCGCAACTCGACGGAATTTTTCAGGATTTTGCTGCTCGTGTCGAAACAGACCAAGAAATTGACGACATCTTTAAAGAAACCGTCGTTGAACATCTGCGTTTGGCGCGAGACGAAGGTGCGCGAATTACTGCAACGGCGATTGGCAAAGCGGAAGAATTGGAGAAACAATCTGCCCCGCCGGTCGGTATTTCCGAAGTGCGCGACGCGATCAATGATATTAGCAATCAAACGTCGCAAGCCGCGATATTAAAAACTTTGGTTCAACATGCGGCGCAATTTACGCCACGTGGAGCATTTTTCATCGTCAAAAACGAGCATTTTGTCGGATGGCGAGTCTTTGGTAAAGAAGAATCAGCCGACGAACAGTCGGTGCGCGAAATTTTCTTTCCGGTGGCTTCGTCAACTATTTTGGGCGAATCTGTCCGGTCTTTGAGCGCGGTCGAAAGTTCTTACGGCAATTTTGTCGGCGATTCGATTTTTCTGAATAAACTCGAATTTGGTCAACCAAATCGAATGTTTGCAATTCCGTTGGTTGCCCGCGGACGCGGTGTTGCCGTGCTTTATGCCGATTATGGTGCAGAAGGCGAAAGCGTTAATGTCGAGGCATTGGAAA
>JANOXW010000666.1:0-4212 GCA_031418635.1 Acidobacteriota bacterium | reverse complement strand
AGCGGAGATGTTCGGCTTCGGATAAAAAGCTGATAGGCATATTTAATTATTATTGTTTAATACCAATAAGACAACAATAGTTACAAATTAAAGGAGCATTTCTACTGTATCTATAATAACTGATAATACGCAAGAGGCAGTAAAAGTAATAAAATCAATCTACTATGAACGATTTCGTTATTAAACTACCGCTTGCAATGAGATTTTACTTGATTGGTTTGATATATCGCAACAGTCGAATGAGTTGTGTCTGTTTGGCAAGTTTGGTGGAAGTTTCGCACGACCGACTATACTGCTACCCGTTAAGACAAACTGAGTTCAGAGAGAGTATTCTAACAAAAAAGGAGAGTACTTTCGATGGGAAAAGGACGGAATTGGACATCAGCAGAAAAGGCGAAAATTGTCTTGCAAGGCTTAAAGGGACGACCTGTGGTGGAGCTTTGCAATGAATATCAGATTCATCAGACGCAGTATTACACTTGGCGCGATAAGTTTTTGGAGAATGCCCCAAAGGTCTTTGAAACCGCCCAACAGAATAAGAAAGAAGCCCGTTTGGAACGCGAAGTGCAGAAACTCAAGGGCATTATTGGGGATTTGACCGTCGAGTTAAAAAAAAGCGATTGGTAAAGTTTCACCGGCGGCGGAGCGCAAGCCGCCGCCAAGCCGATGGCGAACTATTGCCCTTAATTCGAGAGTTAAAAGCCGAGCATCCGTTTTGGGGTTATCGGCGGATTTGGGCAAACGTAAGATTTGTCAAGAAACTAGAAATCAACCGAAAGCGGGTTTATCGGCTTTTGAAAGAAAACGATTTGTTGGTTAAAAAGAATGTGCGTTTGAAGGCAAGACGGGAAAATAAAACGAGCAAACCGCGTCCTTCAAAGCCCGACAATTGGTGGGGCGTAGATATGACGAAAGTTTTAACCAAAGAGGGTTGGGCATATTTGGTGGTGGTCAATGATTGGTTCACCAAGAAGATTTTAGGAGTGTTAGTCGGCGCACACAGTAAAGCGGCGGAGTGGCTGGAGGCAGTCAACCGGGCAGTTTGTCTTGCATTTCCAAACGGGATTCGGGAAGCTGAAAACCTCGAGTTATATTTGATGAGCGATAACGGCTCGCAACCGACAAGTTTGAAGTTTATGACGGAGGTCGCCGAACTTGGTATCCGGCAAACCTTCACCAGTTACTCGAATCCGAAAGGCAACGCCGACACCGAACGCCTGATTTGCACGATCAAAGAAGAATTGATGTGGCTGCGGGAATGGGCAACAGTAGAAGAAGTCGCCAGAGCGATGGAGTCATTTGCTCCTGATTTTAACGAGCATTATTTACATTCGGCATTGGGTTACCAAACGCCGAATGAATTTGAAAAACAATGGTTTGCAGAAAGCCAAAAAACTCTCTCTGCGACAGCTTGATTAATGGGGAGCATTACAGTAATCCGACACCGAATCTGGTTTCAATCTACAATTACGATGATTTATCGCGTTTGACTTCGGCGGTAAATGAAGTTGGGACAGTCAATTTTACCTACGACAATCGAAGCCGAATCAAGACGACAACGGATGTTTTCAATCATTTGGTGGAATACAATTACGACGCGGCATCAAACCGAACACAGTTGAAATTAGACGGAAGCATTCACACGACTTATGCTTACGATGTGGCTAATCGGTTGACGAGTTTGACGGACGAAGCAAATCAAAATTTCACCTTCGGCTACGACATTGCCAACAAATTGATAAGTAAAACTCTACCAAACGGCATTTCATCAACTTACAATTATGATGGAATGAGCCGATTAACGCGCCTTAAGCATCAAACATCAAGCGCAACCTTGACCGATAATCAATATGCTTACAACACGGCGAATCAAATCAATCAAATTGCTGAATTAACAAACACGAAAAACTTTGGTTATGACAATATTGACCGTTTAACCTCAATGAACAACGGCACAGCAAACGAAAACTACGCTTTTGACGGCGTTGGCAACCGAACTTCAAGCCATCTTTCAAATACTTACGCTTATCAGCCGTTCAATCGCGTAACTTCAACTCAAACCGCAAATCTTGTCTATGATTCAAACGGCAATATGGTATTGAAAGCAGAAGGCGGGAAGTTTTGGCGATACAGTTGGGATTATGAAAACCGTTTGAGTTTAGCCTCATCAAGAAAGCAAACGGTGCGTTATCGCTATGACGCACTTGGGCGAAGAGTGCAAAGACACTTTACTCGTGGCGGTGCAGGTGAGAACACGAAGTTTATTTATGACGGCTTAGATGTTGTCGCCGATGATAATGGCGGAGTTTTGACGGAGTTTGTGTCAAATGTTGTGGAAATGAATTTATAGCGTTCCTCGCACTTTCTTCGTTTCCTTATATTTTCAAGCCTCCGTTACTGGCATTTTTACTTCTTTGAGTTTTTCAGGATGGCTGATTATTCGCCACCGTTTTTCGCAACTTTCCATTATTTTGAACACCAAATGTGTTCCACTTTTCGCACTCCGAAATCTTTTCGCGGCATCGGTTCGTAGTCTGACCGTGGCAAACGGTGATTCAATGACATTGGTGGTTCGCAAATGCCGATGATGTTCCGCCGGAAAGTCGTAAAACGTCAAAAGTTTCGGCAAGGCAATAAATAAACACTCAATTGCTTGATAATATCCCGCTTGTTTCCAATCATTCATCAAGTCTTTTGCCAATTTTTCTGCCACTTCCCGACTTGATGCAGAATAAATTCCGCGTAATCTTAAAACTGCTTCTGATTGTTCGCCCTTTGGCACTTTGTCCAAAATATGCGCGCATTTTGTGTAGCCAACAGAGCTGTTCGCGTGTTTGCCGCCACACTTTTGGTAAGGCTCCCCAAAAGCCTAAGCCACCGTCTGCCATCGCCAATGCCGGCTCGTTCATTCCGCGTTTCTTCAGGTCTATCAAGCAGTTATACCAACTCTCAGCACTTTCACGGAAACCTTCTTTCATTGAGAGAAGATGCTTTTTGCCCAAAATATCCACTCCGATAATGACCAATAAACACCGCTTTTCATCGGCGATTCCGGCTTTCAGATAAATTCCGTCCACCCAAATATAGACGATTCTCAGTTTTGATAAATCCCGTTTCTCCCACTTTTCATATTCTTCTTTGAACTTTTTGTTTAATCTCGAAATCGAACTCGGGCTGAGCGGCGCGGATTCTCCCACTAAAAACCGCAGTGCCGGCTCAAAATCTCTGGTCGCCAAACCTTCAACGAACAAGTTGGGAAACAAACAATCTAACCCTTCACTTCTTCGCTTGTATGGCTTAACTATTTCTGATTGAAACGATTCGCCATTATCCGATACTCGCGGAACTTTCACTTCCAAACTCCCGAATGATGTCGAAATAATCCGTGGTTGGTGATGTCCGTTACGATACCCGCGAAAATCCGCCGGATCGGTTTTGTCATATTTTCCACGATCCAAAAACTCCGTCACTTCTAATTCCAAAGCCTCTTGAATGATTCGTTGAGCTGCATTGCGGGCTAATCTTTCCAGATTAAACTGCGGCAAATTCGCTTCATTCTCATAAATATCATTATCAAAGAACAAATTGTCGCTGTAATGTTCCGACTTTTTAGTGTAATTTTGTCTCATAGCGTATCTCCTTTTCAGGCACACAGCCTGTTTAGTTTTTTTGGTTAAAAACAAGGATACGCTATTTCTATATTTTTTCTATTTCCACAACTTTTGATACTACCTCATTTATCATCAACATACTTTAATTATGATGCATTTAATTTATCTGAGTTACGTTCAAAACGTGTTGGACAAATGTTTGAAAAATTCTCCCAAGATAAAATCGAAACTAAAAATCAACTTTCAGATGATTTAATTTCTTATATCTTTGGTTGTGCAATCGGACGTTGGGACGTGCGTTTTACCATTGGTGAAAAATCCGCGCCCGAATTGCCCGATCCGTTCGCGTCGCTTCCGGTTTGTCCGCCGGGAATGCTGCAAAATGCGGAAGGTTTGCCCGCCGCGCCCGAAGACGTTCCGGCGGATTATCCGCTTGAAATCGTCTGGAACGGCATTTTGGTTGACGATGCGGGAAACCGAGAGGATGTCGAAAATCGTCTGCGCGATGTTCTGCAAGTCATCTGGAAAGACCGTGCTGAATCTATCGAAACCGAAGCCTGCGAGATTTTGGGCGTGCGCTCTCTGCGCGATTATTTCCGCA
>JANOXW010000665.1:0-3098 GCA_031418635.1 Acidobacteriota bacterium | reverse complement strand
ATCATAGGCTATAATGTTTGCCGCCGTTGGCGACGAAGAATGGCTGAATGAAAGTCAATAAATATCAGGCTTTCAAACTTGTATATATAATAATGACTAAAACTAGTGGCAATTTATTAAATGCAACGGAGCCAAGAGGTTTTTAATGAACAATAAAAAATTTATTCTTATAGCAGTTTTTCTCTTAATGGGATTGCAAGTTGCTTTTGCCCAAAATCCGCCACCGCCAAAAATGTCGGAAACGGTTGCTAAAAATTCTGAGCAAACAACCGAAATTCTGCGTGAACGGCGCGAACAGGCATACACTAAACTGCTCGAAGGACAACGCTATATTTGGAATATAAGCCGTTTGCGTTCACAAGCCGCTGCTTCCACCGGAGCGCGATTGGCTAAACAATCGTTGCAAAAAGCCGTCGAACTAGACCCGACTTTAGCCGAAGCCTACACCGCACTTGCCGAACTGACATTGACGACACCGCCGAATGATTTGGAAGAAGCTCTGTTGCTGGCAAACATCGCGGTCAAAATTGACCCGAATAATTTTGGCGGACATCGCATTTTAGCCCGTCTTTTTACGATTAAAAGCCGTTTGAACGGGAAGAGTTTAGACGCGGCTTTTACTGCTAAAGCGATTGCCGAATGGAACGAGATTGCCCGACTTGACCCGCGAAATGCCGAAGCGTTTGCTTTTTTGAGTGAATTTTACGGCAAAACAAATAAACCTGCTGAACGCATCGCCGCCCTGAAAAGATGGTTGGCTTCCGCTTCGCCGCTGGAAACACGCTTTTATCGAACAATAATGGGAGCGCAAGAGGAACTTTCGCCCGAAGCCGCTTCGCTCAAACTTGGCGAGGCGTTGATTGAAAGCGGCGAAACACGCGAAGCGGTAGAAATTTTGAGCCGCGCCGTGGCGGACGACCCGGACAATTTGCAAGCTATCGAACTTTTGCGTGAAGCGATTGACGCGGCAGACAGCAAAGCGGCGGCAACGGCGATTCAAGCCTTGCAACAAGCCGTGTTTGCCAATCCTGATAACACTTCTTTAATTATTCTTTTAGCCCAAGTCCAAGCACGGACGGGAAAGATTGACGACGCGGCAAAGGTTTTGCGCGACGCGACCGCCAAACTTGCCAACACCGATAAATCTTCAGCCGCCAATCTGCAAGTTACTTTGGGCGATATTTATCTTGGTGTAAATCGTTTTGACGAAGCAATTACCGTTTATCAAAATGCCTTGGCAGTGCGCGGAATTGCTAAAGATGAATTGGTTGCTGACTCTGACCGCGATTTTGCAATTCGCGTTTATGACAAAATGATAAACACCTTCAAAAAAGCCAATCGCCCGAATGATGCCAAAGCCTTGATTGAACGCGCTCGCACACTTTTCGGCAATAAGGATTTATTTGCCGACAAACAGATGATTTCGTTTTATCGTGAAATAGGAAAAAAAAACGAAGCATTACAAGCAGTCCGCACACTTCGCGTCCGAAACGCGGATGATTACGGACTTTTACGGCTGGAAGCCTCGATTTTGACCGAAAATGGCAAAGTTGACGAAGCGGTTGCTTTAGTCAAAACCTTAATAAATAAGAAAAATTCGACCAACGCAATCACAAAAGTTGAAAATGATTCCAACGAACTTTTTACGATAAAATCGCCGACGGCTGACGATTTTACCAACTACTTGTTTATTTCCAATCTTTATAGTCAGGCAAAGCGTGGCAAAGAAGCAATCGAATCGGCAAATCAAGCCTATATTATCACCGGCGATGAAGACCGCAAACAAATTGCCAAATTGACACTAGCAACCGCACAACAGATGTCAGGCGATTTTCAATCTGCTGAAACGACACTTCGCGTTCTGCTCAAACAATCGCCGGGAAATCCGATTGCGCTTAACAATTTAGGTTATTTTTTAACCGAACGCAACGTAAAACTCGACGAAGCCTTAGAGTTAATTCAACAAGCCCTCAAAATTGATCCGACTAATCCTTCATATCTCGACAGTTTAGGTTGGGCATATTTCAAACTCGGAAAATTTGACAAAGCCGAAAAATATCTGAAAGATGCCTTGCGTTTTGACATTTCTTCGCCCACTATCAACGAACATCTCGGCGACGTTTATCACCAACAAGGCAAATCCGAACTTGCCAAATCCGCGTGGCAAAAAGCTCTCAATCTTGTTTCCGACACGGAAGAAACGAGTCGTCTAAATACAAAATTAAACTTACAGAATGTAAAATAATCTCAGGCGCGGAATTGTTTGTTGCTCATCCAGTTAATGATTATCAAAGTGCATATTGGCTTTGCCCTCGATTATAATGCCAATCGTCTTTAGCGACAAAAGCAAAAATTGCATAAGATGAAGTAGCTATTGACGGTAAAGCGTGTGTTCAACAACACGCTTGCGTCTATTCAAACCAAATATGGACAGGCTAGACTTAATTATTCGTAGCACACGAGTTGTAACGCGGGAAACGACTCGTCCGGCTTCGGTGCGTATTCGCGGCGGGATTATTGTCGCGCTCGGCGAATGGGACGATGTTTCGGAACAAGTGATTGATGCGGGCGACGCGGTTGTGATGGCGGGACTCGTGGACGCGCACGTTCATATCAACGAACCGGGTCGCACTGATTGGGAAGGTTTTACGACGGCAACCAAAGCGGCGGCGGCGGGCGGCGTTACGACGCTGGTTGATATGCCGCTCAACAGCATTCCGCCGACTACGACGCTTGACGGATTTAATGAAAAACTCGTGGCGGCAAAAGGTCAATGTTGGATTGACACGGCTTTTTGGGGCGGCGTAATTCCAAACAACACGCACGAATTAAAACCGCTTTTGGACGCTGGCGTGCGCGGCTTCAAATGCTTTTTGGTGCATTCCGGCGTCGATGAATTTCCGCACGTTACCGAAGAAAATTTGCTCGAAGCGATGCCGGAATTGGCAAGATTAAATTCGGTTTTGCTTGTCCACGCCGAACTTGCCGAACCGATTGAAAATGCTGCTGAACAATTAAAAGGCAAAAATCCAAATGATTATCAAACTTTCCTCAAATCGCGTCCGCGTGAAGCGGAAAACAAAGCGATTGAATTGATG
>JANOXW010000664.1:0-9823 GCA_031418635.1 Acidobacteriota bacterium | reverse complement strand
AAAACTTATCGCGCTGACCGAAGGCGGCTATAATCAGCATTGGACGCGCAACATTATTTTCTCGCCCGACGGCAAAAAAATGTATGTTTCCATCGGTTCAAGCGGTAATGTGGACATTGAAAAAGATGAGCGTCGTGCCGCCATTAGTCAATATAATCCTGATGGAAGCGGCTACAAATTATTTGCATCGGGTTTGCGAAATCCGATTGGCTTGGCATTTAATCCGAAAAACGGCGAACTTTGGACAGCCGTAAATGAGCGCGACGGACTCGGCGACAATCTCGTTCCCGATTATGTTACGTCGGTTAGCGAAGGCGAGTTTTTCGGCTTTCCTTATGTCTATCTCGGAAAAAATATTGACCCGCGTCGCCAAAAAGATGCACGACCGCCAATCGGATTTCGCAAGCCCGAAGCAAACAACTTATAGCCGCTTCCATCGGGATTATATTGACTGATGGCGGCACGACGCTCATCTTTTTCAATGTCCACATTACCGCTTGAACCGATGGAAACATACATTTTTTTCCCGTCAGGCGAGAAAATAATGTTGCGCGTCCAATGCTGATTATAGCCGCCTTCGGTCAGCGCGATAAGTTTTTCGGGCGCGGTGTCGGCTTTGGTTTGTCCTGATTTATATTTGAAACGCACGACCGAATCGGTATTTGCGACATAAAACCAATCTTGATAAAAAGCCATCCCGAACGGTTGCGATAACTTATCGGCAAACGTAAAACGCTCGTCCGCGATGCCGTCTTTGTTGGTGTCGCGCAAAATTATAATGGCGTTAGCGCGTGAATCCGCCACAAAAACGTCGCCATTGGGCGCAAGCGTCATCCACCGCGGATTCTTAAAATCGCCTTCGGCAAACACATTTATCTTAAAACCTTTCGGCATTTTCAAAGTCGCATTTGCCGGTTGTTCGATGACCTTTGAATTTCGCGCTACGCTCTCCGTCGCAAACGGCGCAGGTAAATCTTCGGGTTTCATTTGGGTAGTCGTCGCCGTTTCGAAATATTCGATTTTCGGCAGGTTTTTATTGCCTTCGGAGTCCTTTGCGCCGCTCGATTTTGGTGTCTGGCAAACGCTGGTTAAAACCGTAAGTTGCAAAATAACAATAATAAGAAAGATGTTTTTTAGTTTGAAAATCATATATGTTACCCTTGTTTGAAATGTTGGAAATATTATCGCTCTCCAATCAGGATAACCATTCGCTCACGTTAAATTCAAGCGAGGTCGGGCAAATCGGCGAAGAACTTGCGGCGCGATTTTTGGAACGACAAGGTTATCGGCTGGTTTTGGCAAATTATAAAGTTCCGATTGGACGAAATCGGCTTGGTGCAACCGTTACTGGCGAGATTGATTTGATTGCGCTTTTTGAAGATGTTTTATGTTTTATTGAAGTCAAAACGCGCTCGTCTGACGAATTCGCCTCGCCTTTAGCGGCGGTTGATTTGCGGAAACAGCGGCAGATTATTCGGACAGCGAAAGTCTATCGAAAGATTTTTCGCCTTAACAAGATTAAGTTTCGCTACGATGTCGTGAGCATTGTTTTAGGAACAGATTCGCGTCCCAAAATCGAACTATTCAAAGGCTTTTGGAATGAAGATAAGTTTCGTAAAAAAGTTTGGTTTGAAGAATTTTGAACAGAAAGAACGCCATTATCTTAATCAATGGCACTAATGTAAGCCAAAAGACAAGAATAATTGCCACAAAAATTACAAAAATTACAAAAATTATGAATAGACATTATCGCTGACTGCGCGGAACTTTGGCATCGGTTAAAATAACGAAATCGCCTAAACCTGTGTGTTTGTTTTTGTCAAATTTCGTGAACTCATCTTCATAGCGCATCGTTACCACTAAAACGCGGGTTTTCGGGTGATATTTCAACAAATGCTCGACTGTTCCCAACCGACTTTCAGTGTGAAACGCGCCGTTTAAGTGAATGACTAACGGAGTTTTCGTCTTCTTTAGATATTCGGAAATCGAAAAAGCCATCGTTGCATCCCACAAAGATTGCGACGCGAGAATTTTATTTAATCCCGCATTTGCTTCCGGCATATTGCCCATCAGCGCATTAAATTTATCGCCGTAAGTTTTTGAAGGTTCGCCGTAGGGCAACGGCGCAAGCCATTTTTTGGCTTCGGGCGAAAGTTGGTTGAGCGCATCTCTGCCTGAACGCGAAACCATATTTACATAACGGCGCGGCGCATTTGCCGCGATAATGTCCAATTTCTGCGCTTTTGCAAGTTCAACCAACGGGCGATAATCGATCTTGTAATTTCCCCAAGGTCGGCTGTCGTCGAGAAACTTCTTTTCCGTTATCAAATCGCGCCGATATTCGTCTAACACGATTTGCACATCGCGTTCAAACATTTCCATCGAAAGCGCAACCGTGCGCTGTGCCGAGTATTTTTCAACAGCACGTTTGAAAATTTCCAATTGAATGGCGTGAGCAGTTGCGTCGTCGTGATTTTCACCGAGAAATACGACTTCAACATCCGATAGCGAATCAATGATTTTATCTAAACCCGAAGGATTTCCTTGTCCGTCAAAAATCCGATAGGTTGCCACGTTTGCCTGTGCAAAAACTGCAAGCGAAAGAAAATTTAATAAAGCTAAGACACCAATTATTTTTAACATTTGTCTATTAAACCGTATCAAAGGCGATTATTGCAAAGAAATTAGAGCCGATTTTTTCTGCCTTTGTCCTGAATAAAGACGAATCTAAAATTATAGTGTTTCAAAACAAATCACATTTCATATATTGGAAACTTGAGGTTTTGCGCTTTATTGTTGCAATCATTAAGATTATTCGAGTTTATGATGTAATGGCACAAAGATTGCACTTCATAAAATTAAGCTATCAAACAGCTATAAATTCAAAACCTAGGGAAGGAGATTTTTATTATGAACGATCAAGGAACAGCTAGAGAAGAATACGGACAAGGGCGAATGATGACGGGAATGTTTAGAGACCGTGAAAATGCGGAAAAGGCTTACAATTCAGTAACCAGCCGCGGTTATACTAAAGATGATGTCAATCTTATGATGTCCGATAAAACTCGTGATACGCATTTTGCTGATCCCGTAGTGGAAACTGAACTTGGCAGTAAAGCACTTGAAGGTGCTGGTGCCGGTTCAGCTATTGGCGGAACACTCGGTGCAATTATCGGCGGAATTGCCGCTATTGGAACAAATGTTATTCTGCCAGGACTTGGTTTAATCGTCGCCGGACCACTTGTTGCCGCTTTAGCTGGTGCTGGTGCCGGTGGTTTAACCGGCGGATTAGTCGGCGCGTTGATTGGTTCGGGTATTCCCGAAGAACACGCTAAAGTTTATGAAGAAGGTATCAAAGATGGCGGAATCGTGATGGGTGTTCAACCACGCACGGCGGAAGATGCCGAATACTTTGAAAATGAATGGCGCAATTATCGCGGTGAAAATATTTATCGCTAAATTGTTATCAAAATTCAATAAAAAAACTCCGCTGGTGGCGGAGTTTTTTTTTATTATAAAGGCTTAATTGTTGCTAAAAGTTCGCGCCATTCTTCTTTTTCGGGAATTCCGGGTTTGCGCTTGCCGAAAAAGAGGGCGACGTTTTCGCCGTGTCGGTTAAAGATTTCGAGGCTTGAAACAATGCCGTCATCGGTTGGTTTTTTGACAATCCACGCCGACGCGATTTCCGTTTGATTGATGTGCAGATTAAATCTTTCATCCATCACATTAAACCAGCCACGCGCTTCTAAAACCTTTTCGACTTCGCCTGTGTGAATTTGAATTATGCCGTCGTTGCCGACAAAAACCATAATAGGCAAGCGTGTTTCGCTCGCTTTGTGGAGAATATATTGATAAGTTTCGGTTGGAACTTGAAACGCGAATTTTCTGTCGGCAAGCCGCAATGCCTGTTCACGCGCCACGCCGAATTTACGCAACAACGGGGAAAAATCGTGCGTGTCTTTAAGGTGCGCCCAAGCCGTTTGAAAACCTTCGACATCAACTTCTGCATCGGGTTTTTCACTCGCTTTTTCGGGCTTCGACGAAACATTTATCGCATTGCTTTGGTCTGCGCTTCGATACTTCTCCACTAAATTTTCGTAAGCTGCCAAATTGCTCTCATCGGTCAAAAAGACTTTGTGAACGGCAGTTCCGTCAATGTCAAAAAACTGAAACGAGCGCATCAAACCACGCGGATTTTCCGATATTACGGCAAACCCGAAATGCCAATTGCTAAAGAAAATCCGCAAATCAATATCGTCGCCCAACACCAAACCCATCTTGCCGTGTCCGTCCATAACCTCGACATTTTTGTATTCGCCTTTGCGTTCGTGGACGATTTCTTCGTTGCGCGTCAACGCCATTATGCGCCCAAGCGTGTGCAATTCCTGCAAAAGTTCGGGAAAATCATCGGTTAATCGCGTAACGGTTTCGCCACAATCGGTTGCCAATAATTCAGCTTCGCTCGATTCGAGTTGCGCCGCTGCGTCACGAATTCTCGTTGTTTGATTTAGGGCGCGGAATTGCGTCCAACGCTCTTTTAATGTTGTTTGTGTTGCTGTTTGTGTCATATTTAACTCACCTTACGCAGAATGAAGGTAAATTCTGCTTTTTGCATTCTAAATTCTAAATTCATCTGGAAAGATAAAACTTTATCCGAAAGAATTTAGAATGCCAAATGGAGAACTTAAAATTACGTCGCACTTTTCAATCGTTTTCGCTTTCTGCGTAACGTGAGATATTTAATATATTTTACCTGAAGCCTTTGCAAATTAAAAAATAAAGAATTACTTCGGAATAAGGGATTAGTAAAAGGTGAAAGGTGATAAGTCAAATTTATCAGCTTTCACTTATTCCGAAGCGGTTAAATTATTGAAAACAACACTACTTTAGTTTGCACAGGCTTCTTTTACTTTATCTCCCAACTCGTTCCAATTGTAAATGAGCGTCCACGCGCCGGAGCAAAAACGAACTGTTCATAATAAAGCCGATTGAACAAATTCGACAAACCGACATTGATTCCTAAGTTAAAATGTTCGCGCCGGAAATTGTAACCACCGCTTAAATTATGAGTAACAAATCCGGGTTCTGCCCCCAAATTAGATTGCAAAAAAGCCGCTGACAGACGATTTTGTTTGCCGACAATCCGCGCCGAATAATCGGCAAAATAATTGCTTGCGAAATTTTGCCAACGCAATCCGGCATTGGTTCTTAGCGGACTGATAAAATCTAAAGGCACATTATTAGTCAAATTGTCGCCGCGCAAATAGCTGAAATTTCCGTAAGGCGTAAAATAACCGACACCAACGCGAAAAGGTGCTTCAAATTCGGCTTCAAAACCTTGAATCCGTGCTTCTCCGATATTGATGGTTTGCGAAACAGGAATCGGTGATCTGTTGGGACGCGGAATTACAATCGGATTACCGTTGCGGTCAAAAGCCGTCTGCGTCGCCAAAAAATCGCGGTAAGAATTGTTGAAATAGGTAAATGAACTTACAAAGCGCGAAGTGCGAAATTTAACACTCGTATCAAAATTTATGCCGCTTTCGGGTTTCAGACGCGGATTGCCGACGACAAATCCACCAACTGAACCGAAATCAGTGAAAAATCTTTCAAAGATATTCGGAACGCGGAAAGAACGTCCGACTCGCGCCGACAAAATCACATTATCGGTGGCTTTGAAAACCACGCCAAAATCGCCCGTAACCGCCGTCGTTTTAACCCGCAAACCGTCGGTTAAACCTTGCAAACCCAAATCTTCGAGTTGGCTTTGCGTGAATGATGAAGGAATCGCAAAACCCGTCGTCGGTTCGGCATTTGTGCGGAAAGAATCAACCCGCAAACCGCCGACAAATTTTAGCCGATTAGTTATGCGAAATTCGTCCTGGGCAAAGACGGCATAATTTGCCAAACTCGCGTCCGGCACACTCCGCGAACGATCCACGGTTTCGGTCAAAGATGGCGGATTTGTCGCAAAATTCGGACTTCGGCGCAAAATAAAACGACGGTCGGTATTCGTATCACGAAAAAAACTCACGCCTGCCGTCAAATTATTGCGGCTTCCAAATGTCCAATCCGTCTGCACATCAAAGCCGGTAGTGTTCGTATCGGTAACGGTTTCGCTAAACTGATATTGTCCCGGGAAAAATGGCAGAACTGCCGGAACATTCAAGATGTTGGTGAAATTTCGATTTTGTTTTTGAAAATAACCGCTAACAGAAACCCGTGAAAGTTGTTTGGTCAGATTCACCGTGTCGTAACGTGCGCTGAATTTGTCGCGGTTGGAAAATGGAAAAAACGCATTGAAAACTCCAACCAAAGTCGGCGAACCAACATTCGCCGCCCGTCGGCGTTCATAATTCAGCCGCAAAGTGTTGGTGTCGTTCAGAAAAAATCTACCCGTCGCTTGCGTATTTCCGCCGTGCGATTGCGAATTTAAAACCTCGCCGTTGGTGGTTAAGCCTCCGGCGTTAATTACTTCTTGCGGAATTGCGCCGTTGGCTTTGCCGGTAAAATAATTTTCAAATCGTTCGAGCGATTGCGCGACGCGAAAGGCAAAGAATTTATTTGAACCGTTGATTGCCAAGTTACCGCGCCGTCCGTTTTCGTTTGAAGTATAAAAGGTATCGAATGTTCCGCCGAAACGAAAACCGTTTTCGCGGCGGGCGGGCGTGTCGCGGGTGATGATATTGACAGTTCCGCCAAGTGCGTCCGTGCCGTAAAGCACCGAACCGCTTCCGCGCACGACTTCCAGTGTTTCAATTTGCGACGTTTCAACTAAGCCGGTTTCGACACCCGACATTCCGGTCGAAGTCCGCGAATTGTTCAAGCGTTCGCCGTCAACCAAAACCAAAACGCGATTGCTGTCGAGTCCGCGAATTCGTGGGCGCACCTGAAACGCGCCTTCGCCGACGGTTGATGCGCCGGGCAATGTCCGAAAAACATCGCCGATGGTGTTGACCGCTTTGCGCTTGATTTCCTCGCGCCCGACAACACTTACCGGAACGTCGGTTTCGTCGGTTGAAATCTGTGTGCGCGTTGCTGTAACCGTTACGGTTTCGGCAATGTTTCCAACAGTTAAGACGATTTCCAAATTATCCGTAGCAGCATTTTCGATTTTGATTTCACGATTGGAAACTGAAAACCCATTTGCTTCAACCTTAATCCGATAATCACCTACGCTCAGGTTTTCAAAGCGAAATTTGCCGTCCGCATCCGTGATAGTTTGAACCGCCGCGCCACCGAACTTACCTTGCGCTGTAACTTTCGCGCCTGCCACCGGCGAACCGTTCGGGTCGCTGATGCGCCCGCTTAAAATTTGTGTAGCTTGTTTATTGATAAATGCTTGATTGCCTGCATAAAAATTTTCAGCCGCGATAACCGAATTTGAAAAAAGAAATATAAAAACCAAAAATGTGCCGAAAGTAACTATAGTTATTTTCGGATAAAATATTCTATCAGTCATAAAAAATTAACCTCTTGTATTTTTGCCACAGAAAACCCTAAAATCAGCGGTTTCTGCCAGCCTTAATTTAATTGTCATTTGTTGAAATTCACGTCTGTGCATTTGCCAAAAATATGTTACGCGAATTACATTTTATTTGAACGACCTTGCTAATCATTATCATTCTTGAAAATTTATTCAATGGTTCGCTATTAAAGATTCTCTATTTTTTAATAAAGATTAGCTAATATTTAAAACCCAATGATGAACAGTGATTTCCAAAGCGATTGATTCGTTCATTTCGATAATGTAGAAATACTCAAAAACCATTCCTTCAATGGAGCATCGTTGGAAATAATAATTGCAAAAACCATAATTACTGATAATGAAATTGAAAATCAGTTTCATTAAGAAGGTAAGATAATAAAATATGATTGTCAACTGGAAAAATAGATTTTCATTAGAGATTATCGGAAAGAATTAACCACGAATCTACACGAAGGTTTCACGAAGTTTTTTTGTCAGAAAACTACCGTTTTACTTGAAATGACAAATTTGATAAAAATAAATTTTCGTGTTCCTTTCGTGTTTTTTCGTGGTTAATTTCTTATGCGCCGATAATGTCTATTGAGTAAGGATGTGTGCGGCAAGTAGCGGAATCATAATTTCGTGATGTCCGGTGAGCGAAAAACCGCGACCTGCGCCGTTGGCAATCGGGCGGCGGACGACATTAGTCAACGGACGATAATGTTGAATTGCATCAAAATTCGCGGTGGTTATATCTTCAAGCGGAAAACCTAGATTTCGCACAACCGTAATGGCTTTTAAGAAAATTTCGGGCAGAACAACGGCTGAACCGAGATTTAGATAAACGCCGCCACCGTTCATTTCCTTGACCATTGAACAAAACAGTCGAAAATCTGTGTGCGAAGTTGCGCCGAGTGCTGCGCCGTCGCAACTGCTATGAAAATGTCCGATGTCCGCGCCGACGGTGATATGCGCGGTGAACGGGATTTCGTATTTGTAAGTTTGGCAAAGAAGCGAAACTTCCGCATTTTTCGGGTTGTTTTCGGCAACTTCCCTGCCCAACGCTTCGCCGAGTCCGATGTTATCTTGCTGTCCGCGCATTGCGGCAGTATTAATAATTTCGCCCGTTTCCCGCGCCGCGCCGAAATCGCCTGTTTCAAGCGTTGCGTCAACATCTTCGCTGGTAAATCCGACCAGAGCAATTTCCGCATCGTGCACCAAAACCGAACCGTTTGAAGCAATCGCCGAAACAAATCCGCGCTTCATCAAATCAATAATGACAGGCGCGAGTCCGGTTTTGATAATATGTCCGCCGATGCCCCAAATAATCGGTTTATCCATTTCTTTAGCCCGTCGAATTTGATTGGCAAGTTCGCGCAGAGATTGGACAGCTAAGATATTCGGCAATTTATCAAGAAAGTTTTTAAGTGAGCCATCAGCTTCAATCGGCTTGGCAAAATCTTTGACCGTAACTTTGCTTGGGCGCGAGGCAAGTTCGGAGGTCTTTATCTCGTCGAGTTTTATCGGTTGAATATGTTTATAAATGGACATAATATGAGAATTTATCATAACTGATTTAACACTTATTTTCACAAAAAAAGCCGGAGTCATAAAGTTATAACTCCGGCTTGCACGTTAAATGCTAAAACCAAACGGTTTTAGGCAAAATGTTACCAAGCAGGTGTGCAAATGTTTTCAGGTCTAATGAAGATTCATAAAATCCGTTAAACGCTTGTTTTTACGCAGATTTTAAATTTTTCTTCATTATCCACTATCCGTTATCCATTTTGCATTACTGTTTATTTCCTACTAGTAGCTAATTTGCCTCCACTTGTTCCATTCTTCGACAATCCACCTGTCAGCGACAGATTTTCTTCGGCTGGAGAGTTCGGCTCATCCGAACTCTTCCCGTCTGATTCAACCACGGGTATTTGTGTTCCGCATCGCGCCCTGATGTTCACCGCGTGGAATGTGCTGGCTGCTCGCAACGTGAAATCTACCGGCTGATTCGGATCTATCGGGATGAATGTAACCACTACCGGCATAAATGTTCCCGGCGTGAATGCTGGTATAAACACTACTGCATTGACTGGTGTTCCCACCACGGTTAGCGATTGTAAGCCTGTTCCCGCATTAACGTGATCCACCGTTACTGATCCTGGTCCACTTGATACTCCAAACGATACGATCCCACCCGGGAATAAGTTACCTTCCGTAACCGTTGTTGCTGGTGTGCAAACTTCCGCACATCGCGCTCTGATGTTCGCGGCGTGGAAGGTGCTGGCTGCTCGCAACGTGAAATCAACCGCAAATCCCGGATTGATTGGTGTAAATGTTACCACCACCGGAGCAGTT
>JANOXW010000663.1:0-1919 GCA_031418635.1 Acidobacteriota bacterium | reverse complement strand
GACTTTTAAGGCATCCAACAATGCCGAAATTATCTTATACGATTTTACCTTAATGATTCACTTTATTTCGGACTTGTTACTTAGTGTTTTCAGGATCAAACTCCGCGTCACCTAAATTAAAATTTTTTTCTACATACTTTTCCTTTGTAAAAAGTGTTCTTGCTTCATTTGTTATTTCCTGAAGTATCTTGTCAAATTCTGCTTCCTCATTATCTTTTCTTGAACTTTCATACATTGAAGGTTTGAGAAAATCAATTATTCGCAACATAAATTCTTGTTGAGGTTTATTCAATTCTGTATCTTTAGCCAAATAATAAGCCATTTGAATTTTCCAAAGGTTGCTCATATCTTTTGCCGAAGACTCTCTAAAAGATTGTTTTCTCTTAGCTTTTGAAGATATAGAAACCAAATCTCGATATTTTTGCAATATTGCAACATCCTCTTTATCTCCACCTAACTTTGCAAAAATTTCAATAAACTCATTTTTTGAAAATAATATCTTCGCTCTTTCTTCGACACTTTGAGTTTGTATTTGTATGTTGGTTTTGTCCTTTGATTTGTCATAGGCATCAGCCGAAAGTGCTGATATTCCTTCCAATATAATATTCTTTTGCTCTTGGCTTAAAGTTGGTCGGTTGACAAATTGCAAAGCTAAGTGAAATTTGAAGACATTGCTTCTTTCTACGGGAGTAATTTTAACGAAAACCGCCTTTTTTTTGTCTAACGGCAGTGAAGATATTTCAATATACCTTTCTAAAACATTTGTTTCCGAATCTGCTTTTTGCGTTTGATTATTCTCGGCAGAAACTCTGTTTTGAGCCGAAAGATTTAAGGTTAGTGAGCTAATTAGCCCAATCAGTAAAAGCGCAATTAACGCTAAGTTGTTGTTTTTGTTCATTTAGATTTACCTCCGAAATATATTTAGTGATTTATTTTCAAGGCAAACAAAGGCGGGATAGAAAAGTCTAAAATTGGAAGACTAAACTTCAGGAATTTGAGAGTTTTCACAGGCTTTATTTACAAATTGATTTATACTCTTATTTAACTTTAATAGCAAGGAAAATTTTATGGCGAGAAAAAGCATTTTAGTAGTTGACGAAAAATCTCAGCGTGGGATTTTGGGGATGGATTGATTGGTAAATGTGATAAAATGCTAGTAGTTATGAATACGATAATTGGCAAACGCAAGGAAACTGACAAGGCTTGTATTAAAGAAATAATTTATTCTGCCAATGCGTTTAATACTCGAAATTGGTTTAACGATTATAAAATGAATTCTGATAATTTGCCGAAAAGTGTTGACAGTTTTCTAAAACTTTTATCACAAAACAAGATTGATATTGTGATTGTCGGCGGAATTGCCTTGCTTTCGTATATGCAGGATCGAAATACGCAGGATTTGGATTTGATCGTTTCAAAAGCCGATTTTTACAAAATTTCAGCCTCGCTTAAAGTTGTGGAATCGGATGAAAACTTTGCAAATTGTGAAACCTTTGACGGTTTGAAAGTTGATTTTTTATTCACTGACAACGCGATTTTTAATTACGTCAAAAAAGCCTTTTGTCAAAAAAGAGATTATCAGGAAGGTTCGTTTTACATTGCCACCGTCGAAGGATTGGTTTTGATGAAACTTTACGCTTGGGCGGATTTGTATTTTAACGGCAAACTTTTTAACGATAAGTATTTATTAACTAAGTCTTTACGATACAAAAACGACATTGAAGTTTTGCTTTTGAATTACGAAATAGATTTGACACCTCTCAAAAGAATTTTGAAAAAGAATCTGGAAGCATCAAAGTTTGGATTGGTTGAAAATCTAATCAAACAATTATCATAAACCTGCAAAAAATGGCTAGAAAATCAATTTTAGTAGTAGCTCCAAATTTGGAATTATTCAGCTAGGTTGCTGGGAATATTTG
>JANOXW010000662.1:0-2576 GCA_031418635.1 Acidobacteriota bacterium | reverse complement strand
CGGCTTTCGTTTTCCGAAACTGCCAACATTACATTTTTTGAATAGTTTCTGACCGCCAAATCTACTGGATCGGGCGTTTCCGACGCATCAACCGAAAGGTCGTTGCCTTTCAACTTTTCAATCAGAAGTTCGCGTTCGGCGATAAGTTTTTCTTTGATTTCTGCTAAATTTATTTCATTCATTTTTGATATGGAAATCCTCTAATAATTGTATAAGCTCGATAAAGTTGCTCTAACATTACGACACGCGCCATCTCGTGCGTAAAAGTTAGAAACGATAAGGATAAACTAAAGTCAGCCTTTTCGACAACCTCAGACGACACACCTTCTGCGCCACCGATGACAAAAGCGATTTCTTTAAGCCCTCGATTTTGCCAATTTTCAATCTTTTCGGCTAAATCGTGCGAAGAAATCGAGCGTCCCTTCACGTCTAATAAACAGACGAATTGACTTTGATTCCATTTTTCCAAAATTCGTTTGCTCTCTAATTCTTTGTTGCTATCTTTAATTTCAACTATTTCAAACTTTACAAAATGCGAAAGGCGTTGACAGTATTCTTCCTGCAACGCCCGCCAATGTTTATCCTTAGTTTTGCCAACCCAAACAAAACGAAACTTCATATAATATTTTAGCCACAAAAAAGCACAAAACTCGCAAAAAATTATTTTGTGGTTTTTGCGCTTTTTTGTGGCTATTAAATTTCCTTCGGTATTTCTACTTTACTTGCATCGCGCCAAAGGCGTTGCAAATCGTAAAAATCACGCGCTTCTTTTTCAAAGATATGCACGATAAAATCGCCGTAATCAAGCAAAATCCATTCCGCCGCGTTGTAGCCTTCGATGCGAATTGCTTTTGTTTTTAATTGCTTTTTGAGTTGTTCGTTTATTTCATCGGAAATTGCTTGCACCTGACGCTGATTTGCGCCACTGCATATAATAAAAAATTCCGTAAAACTAGCAATCTCGCGCAAATCAAGCGCGACCATATCAAACGCCTTTTTTTCACTCGCGCAAACTAAAGCAAGTTTTACTTCTTCGTCAAGCTCGGCAAAAGGCGTAATATTTGGCACTATTTCAATAGTTTCCGTCGTTTCGTGTTGTAAAGTTTTTTCTTGTGTCGCTTCCATAATTCAGTTATCAGTTATCAGTCATCAGTTAGCAGTTAAAATTGATAACTGCTAAAGTCAATAGTAAATGTCGTATTTTTCGATGTATTTTGCAACCTCGTTCGGCACGAGTTCGCGCCAATCGTATTCGTTTTCACGGATTTTCCGACGAATTTCCGTTGCCGAAATATCGAGATTGACAATATCTGTTATGTAAATCTGCTCCTTTTTAGTTCCAAGTTCCAAATTCCAAATTTCAGATTGCAGATGTTCAACTTTCGTGCGTAAATCAATAATGCTTTCCCGAATTTCCTGCGTAACGTGCGTAAAACCGATTGGATATGCGGGACGAGTTATGACGATGATATTTACCAGCGTCAAAACCTTTTCCCATTCGCGCCAAGTCGTGATTTCAGCCCAAGAATCCGCGCCCATCACGAAAAAAATCTGTGTGTCGGTTAATTCATCTTTTAATCTTAACAGAGTTTCCACCGTGTAAGGTTTGGTCGGCGCATCTAATTCTAATTTTGAAATTTTGATGTTTGGCAAACCGTTGGTCGCCAAACAAAGCATCGCGTATCGGTGAAATGCCGAAGTCGGATTTTTATCTTTTTTGTGCGGCGCATGAAAAGCGGGAACAAAAACAACTTCATCTAATTTAAAAAGACGAATAAGTTTCCGCGCAATCGTCAAATGTCCATTATGAAGCGGGTCAAACGAACCGCCGTAAAATGCGATTCGCTTCATTTTAATACACTTTTATCTCTTAAATAGCTCCATTCGGATATTTCCCAAACAAGCCACCCAAACAAACAACCAAGAGGAAAAGCAAGTATGAGTCCGAAAATTATACTTACCTGAAAATTTTTATCAAAAAAAGAGAGAGTAAAGTTATTTTCAATAAAACTGACAATGAATTTAATAATTGGTGCAATTATTCCCATAAAAATCAGACCAAAAATCACACCGCCATCTCTCAATATAAATTCACTTTTTCCTTTGGCTCTTTTTTTCTTCCAACGTTCCTTTCGTTTTTTGTTCATTTTTCTAAAAGTTTCTCGCAATGTTCGGCGATTTCGGTCAAAATCTCTTCGGGACATTCAGGATTTTCGCTGAAGAACCAGTAGTCACTCATTTGATTATTAACTGAAAAGTTATGTCCGCGAAACGAAAAATCCATCCAAACCTCTGTAACATTATCAGTCAGAAATCCTGTCTTTTTTGCTCCTTCAAGTTTGCCGAGATAATTATACAAATCGCTCCAACCTATTATATCTGTCGGCAAATCCATGAAATTGCGCGAGCCGTCATTCAATCTGAGATTAACTAATTTATACGACATTTATTTCTTTTATTAAAATCTCAGCCTGCTCTCGTTTCATTTCGTCTAATGTCTGAGCAACCAAATTAACCAATTCTTTAGTTCCTTGATTTGTTACGGCGGAAATTGCCAAAAACGGCTTACCATCTTT
>JANOXW010000661.1:0-2231 GCA_031418635.1 Acidobacteriota bacterium | reverse complement strand
CGAGATCGGCAAAACTTTTTCGTAAAGTGAGCAAGATTTCATCGTAATTTGCTAAAACTTCAGCTTTTGCTGCCGAAAGCGTTTCGCAAGCACGTTTGTATTCAGCTTCAAAATTCTCAAAAGCATTCCACGGAATCCATTTATACTCGCTCGTTCCCCAGACGGTTTCGCACAAAGTAAAGCGAAAACTGAATTTATTGAGCGCGTGATGAGCCTGACTTGCCGCCCGCATCAGTTTTCGGCGAAAGTTGTCGGGAAGCAATCCGGCTCGCGGCGGAGAAAGGCGAACCGCGCCGGACACTGGCAGTTCCACGCCGAGCGACTTCCATTCGATTTGTTTTTCCAAAGTGCTAAAACCACGACAGTCAATATTGAGAAAAATACCTTCGGTTTCAAGTTGCGACAAATCAAATGGCATCGTTTCCACTTCCGCCGAGGTGATGCCCAAATTTACTGCGGCTTTCACTTTTTTAGTGTTTAGGCGATTTAAGATTTCAGTCGCCGGAGAAACTTTAACTTCTGAAACAGGCTCGGAAATCACTTCGGTTTTTCCTTCGCTCATAACTTTTTTCTTGCCTAAAAAACTGTTCAGAATTGATGTTGCCGAGGGACTATTTGATGAAACTTCTTGATTTGTATTCATAATTTTGTAAAACCAAAATTGGCTGATATTTGCTAACCGCTTATTTTTTTATCAACCGCCACGTTCCTGTTTCCAACGCCGCAAACAACTGTTAAAACCTTCCTGCTTAAAATACAAATCGCGCTCAACGGTTAATCCGTGAATATTGATTTCTTCGAGCTGTTTGAGAGTAAAATATCCCCATTCTTCCTCCAGCCCGATAACGTAACCGAAAAACAAAAAATCATCGCCTTTGGCTTCGCCTTCGGTAACAAACCACGTCCAATTTCCGGCGGGAAAAAAGTATTTGACATAAACAATTTGGGCTTCACTTTCCTCTTGTTCGTAAAGTTTCGGTAATTGTTCGCGCAATTCAGTTGGCAGTAATTCCATAATTTTTGAATTTGAAATTTTTAGAACAAACTCGGCTGTTCTGACGGATTTTGTCTGCCGCTCACTTTGTTAAAAATCGAACGTGCCAAATCGGATTGCTATTTGTCCGTTTGGGCATTTGCTTCAAGGCTTTTGCTTTTAATAAGTTGCTGAGTGCGACTCAAGATTTTTGCTTCTTCTTTTTCGGCAATCACTCTTTCGGTTTCTTCACGGTAAATCCAGCAAGTCTGAACCGCCAAAATTGCTTTGAGCCAACTTTTCAATTTGCCGTGTTTGGCGATTACTTCTTCCGGCTCGTAAGTTATTTGCTCAATTTCGTCGGCGAGTTCGCCACACATTTTGCGGACTCTTTCATTTTCGGTCGAAAGACTAATCCATTCGGGCATCCGTCTGGCAAAATCTACCAAATAAAAAACGCAAGTGGCAAATGAGTCGTGGTGCCGTGCAAAAAGGTCTGAATTGTATTCCTTTCCGGCGCGATTTACTTCTTCATCGAGTTTGACCACGCTCCAATCGTCCGGCGGAAGAGGTTTCTTTTTAATTAAAGCGGCGGCGAGCATCCCGTAAAGATCGGATCGGGAAAATAGATTAGGCTGCATTTGCATAACGGCGGCGTTTTATTTTCGGTTTGCTTATCTCGGCTTGATTCACAGCTTCGGATAAACTTTCGGGTGTGCAGTAACTTGACCGACTTGTTCCTGATTCGAGGTCGAAATATGAAGCAAAACGGCGTAAAGAATTTGTCAGCAATAATTCAGCGAGCATTTCGCTAATTTCAACGGCAACGCGCTGGTTAATGTTCAGACTTTGTTCGCCGCGCAAAATACGTTCAGCGCAGGACATCCTTTCCGCAGTTTCACGCGGCATCGGAATTTCTTGATTTACGAGCAGTTCGGGATGAATAACCGACGGCGCAGGTAGTTTTTTGCAAATTGTCGAACTCGTAAATTGATTTTCGATCCTTTCCCTTTTGACTTCCGAGCCGATCAAAACTTGCCCTGAAAACTTGCCGTTTCCGCCGTCAATCCACCAACATTCAGGCGCATTTTGTGAGTTGTATTTATTTACCTCTTCGAGAGTGCAGTGAATTTCTCGCCGTGCCAAATGGTTGTCCACGCAACCGACCAAAATCGTTAATTCCTTAAAACCGCTACGACTTGGTTTGATATGTTTTTCGCAATTCAGCTTATCAATAGCGTAAGAAACTTCCAGTCCC
>JANOXW010000660.1:0-2970 GCA_031418635.1 Acidobacteriota bacterium | reverse complement strand
GTTGTCGGCGGTGTGGTTGACACACTCGGTTCAAACGCGAAACTTGGCACGAGCGATTGGTTTGTTACCGAAGCTGACGAAAGTGATCGTTCTTTTTTGATGTTAAACCCAACTCTTGCAATCGTTACCAACATTGATAAGGAACATATGGAATCTTATAAAGGAATGGACGACGTGGTTCAATGCTTTACCGATTTTATTAATAAAGTTCCCTTTTACGGCGCAGCGGTGATGTGTCTTGACGATCCGAATGTGCAACTTATTATTCCGAAGCTAAAGCGTCGGCGCGTAACTTACGGATTGACCGCGCAAGCCGATGTTTCCGGTCATAATATTGTTTATAACTCAAGTTTCGGTTCGACTTTTACAGTTTGGAAAGCGGCGGAGATTTTGGGCGAGATAAATTTGCCTGTGCCGGGAAAACACAATGTTTATAACGCTTTGGCGGCGATTTCAGTAGCATTGGAACTCGAAGTTCCGTTTGCCGATATTCGTGCGGCGTTCACGAAATTCAAAAATGCCGACAGGCGTTTTCAGTTCAAAGGCGAAGCTAAAGGAATCGCGGTGGTTGACGATTACGGGCATCATCCGACGGAAATTGCGGCGACGCTTTCGGCGGCAAAAAACGGTTCTGGCGGACGGCGCACGGTCGTTGTTTTTCAACCGCATCGTTACTCGCGGACAAAGGAATTGATGAATGAATTTGCGCTTTGTTTTAATAACGCCGATGTGCTTTATGTGCTTGATATTTACGCGGCGAGTGAACAATCGTTGGAAGGCATCACGGCGGAAATTTTGACCGAAAACATTAGTCAATACGGACATAAAAACGCGCGATATATCGGCGACATCGAAACTGCCGCCGAAAAAGTTGTTGCAGATTTACAGGAAAACGATTTGGTAATCACGCTTGGTGCGGGAAGCATTACGCGGCTTTCCGATGAGATTTTAGAAAAACTAAAACAGGAGTAGGTTTCGGGTTTAAGGTTCAAGGCTTCAGATTAAAAAACCTTGAACCTTGAACCTGAAACCTTGAACCTTAAAATATGGCAATACAAAAAAGAACAACTAGACGCAAAACAGGCACGACGGCGAACAGACGGCGAAGCGCAACGCCACGCAACCGCAATTCAAACGCGGCATCGGCGGCAAGGTTTCTTGTGCCGTTGGTGTTCATCGTCGGGATTTTATTCTGTTTGGGATTTTTGATGTTTATGGGCTATCGGACGGTAACAGCTTCGGCTTTTTTTGACATCAAAAAAATTGATATTCGCGGTGTTCATCGTGTTTCAAAAGAAGAAATCGAAAAAATCGTTAGCCAGCAGAGCGAAAAATCGGGCGTGTGGAATGCTAATTTGACGGCGATTAAAGATGATGTTGAAAAACTTACGCAGGTCAAATTGGCGGTTGTTTCGCGGGTTTTGCCTGACGGTTTGCGCGTCAATGTGATAGAGCGTGAAGCGCGGGCGATTGTCCGACTTGAACGAGGCGATTTGTGGGCGGACGATGGCGCGGTGCTGTTTGATTTGGTTGGGAAAAATGATGCGCGTCCGCCGTTTGTAATGATTGGCTGGGATGAAACCAAAACCGAACGGGCGACAAAAGACAATCAAGAGCGCGTAAAAATTTATCTCAAAATGTTGGACGAGTGGCAAAATTATGAACTTGCCAAGCGTGTCAGTGTGGTGAATTTGACTGATTTGCGAACACCGCAAGTATCAGTGCAAGATTCGGGCGGCACAAAAACCGTGATTTTATCAAAAGACAATTTTGCCAAAAAGTTGCAGTTAGGACTGGAAAATTTGGCGAACCGCGGGACGGAAGTTACAGGAATCAATGTCAGCGACGTTTCGCCAAAGTTGATTTATGCGAAAAAAACTGAAAATTGATGACAAATCGTGAAATACAAGCAGTCGGTTTAGACATCGGCACGAGTAAAGTTCGGTGCATTATCGGCGAACCGTCTGATGACGGCTTAATGAACATCATCGGAGTCGGGCAAGCAGAATCACGCGGATTGCGGCGCGGCATTGTTACGACAACCGACGCGGTTGCCGAAGCAATTAAAAAAGCCGTCGAAAAAGCCGAGCAGATGAGTGGCGTGGAAATTCAATCGGCGACGATAAATTTGTCGGGCGAACATCTGCAAGGCGAAAATAAAAGCGGTGTCGTGGCGGTTGCCGGAACAGGACGCGAAATTACCACCGACGATGTGGAACGCGCTGTCGAATCGGCAAGCGCGATGCAACTTCCGGCGGGTTGGAAAATAGTTGACCGTCTGCCACAGGAATTTATTATTGATGGACAAGACGGAATCATCGAACCAATCGGAATGCACGGAGCGCGTTTGGAAAGTCGCGTTCACATCGTTACGAGTCCAAGCGCGGGCGGACAAAATATGGTCAAGGCAATCCATCGCGCCGGTTTGGAAATTGAAAATATGATGCTCGAACCACTTGCGGCGGCAACCGGCACTTTGAGCGATGATGATAAAGAATATGGTTGCGCTTTGGTAAATATCGGTGAGGAACTTACGAGTTTGATGATTTTCGGGCGTGGCGCAGTGCAACACACGAAGGTTTTTCCATTCGGCGGAATGCACTTTACCAAAGATATTGCCGTCGGTTTGCGCGTTTCGATTCCCGAAGCCAAAAGAATTAAACATCACTACGGCTGTGTCGCGGGATTTTTGATGAATGAAGAAGAACGACAGGAAATTATTGAAATAACGCCGGTTGGCAGACAGGAAACGCGCCAACTGTCGAAAGAAATTTTGTGCGACATAATGCAACCGCGGGCGATTGAATTATTGCAACACATCGCGCACGAGGTCTTTGGAAGCAATAGTCAAATTTCAAGCGGCGTGGTTTTGACGGGCGGCGGTTCGTTGAATCGCGGAATGGTCGAGATTGCCGAACAGGTTTTTGATGCACAGACGCGGCTCGGTTTTTTGGAAGAAAAACATTTTGG
>JANOXW010000659.1:0-2052 GCA_031418635.1 Acidobacteriota bacterium | reverse complement strand
GCTTTTTTGCAGGCGTTTAGCGTGTCTTTCGTGCAAGACAGACAATCGTTTAGCTCAACGATAATTGGCATCAGTTTATTTATGTCGTTTTCCGTTAGATTTTTTATGCGAGTTTCTAAATCTGCGGTTTGTTGGTGTTTTTCTTCGACTATGAGATTGCATTGCCGCATACTTTCTGCGTTAGGAGATTCACGAAAAAGTCGCAAATCTCGTCCTTGCAATTCGATTTGCTGGGCGAGGGTAACTATTTTTGTTATCTCATTTTTGGCGGTGGTTTCTTTGTTCTTCGCTTTGAGATTCTCTTTGGCGGTGTTGTCAATCGGTGGTGGATTGGCGCACGAAACGAAGAGAATGGACGCGAGAATCAGTGTGTAGAGTTTCATATTTCAAGTTTTGGCGAGCATCTTTAAATCAAATGAACGAGCAAACCATCTTTTAATTTCGGCTCAAACCAAGTTGATTTCGGCGGCATAATTTCGTTCATGTCAGACACGGCGAAAAGGTCGTCCATAGTTGTCGGAAACATTGAAAAGGCGAGTTTTGCTGTGCCGTCATCAACAAATTTTTCGAGTTCGTCAGTGCCGCGTGCGCCACCGACAAAGCCGATGCGCTTGTTTGTTCGTGCGTCGTCAATGCCCAAAATCGGTTTTAATAAATAATCTTGCAAAATGCTCACATCCAATCTTTCAATCGGATCAGGCTGGCGAATATAATTTACCGCAAAGCGCAATTTATACCATTTTCCGTTCATATACAGACAAAATTCGCCGTGATTTTTGGGAGTTTTTTCGTCTGATTCGCTGACGATAAAATTTTCGCCGACCTTAGCAAAAAATTCTTCTTCCGACAATCCGTTCAAATCTTTGATGACGCGATTATAAGCCAAAATCTGCAAATCTTCCGACGGAAACATTCCCGCAACGACAAAATTATAATCTTCCGCGCCCGTGTGATGCGGATTTTTTTCACGCAAAATTTCTCGTGCCAACTTTGCGCTCTCGATGCGATGATGTCCGTCGGCGATGTAAAGCGCGGGAACTTCTGCAAATGCCGCCACAAAATCATCGGTCAGGGCGACGCGCCAAACCGTTTGTTTAACGCCGTCCGAGCAATGAAAATTGTAAATCGGTTTGGCTTTTACGGCTTCGAAAATCAATTGTTTAATTTTTTTCGTATTGCGAAAAGCGAGAAAAATCAAACCCGTCTGCGCTTCGACGGCAAGCAGATGGGCGGTGCGGTCTTCGACTTTATCGGGGCGCGTTTTTTCGTGTTTTTTGATGATGTCTTGTTCGTATTCGTCCAATGAACAGCAAGCGACAATGCCCGTTTGCGTGTGCGATTCGGTGGCGAGTTGGTAAATATAGATACACGATTCGGCATCCGACGCAAAGATTTTGTCGTTAATGAAACTTTGCAGATTTTGCTTGGCGCGGGCAAAAATTTCTTCACTCGAAGTATTTGAACCTTCGGGAAATTCGGCTTCCGAGCGCGTAACGCGCAAAAAACTAAGCGGATTAAGTTTGATATATTCGCGCACTTCCGACTCGTATATAACATCGTAAGGCACACAAGAAACGGGCTTTGCTTTTTCAAAAACGGGTCGCAAAGCGCGAAAAGGTTTAATAATTGCCACAAATTCTCCTCAGTCTTTGTGGAAACAACAAGGCGCGAAAGAATAATTTTTGCGCCTTGTTGTTTCCACATTTTTATTACAGCGCAGTTTTTAAGGTTTTTTACTTTCTTCGTTTATTTTCTTCATTACGTTATCCATAAATACATCTAATGCAATTTTCCAACTGCCATCATCTTTGACAAACGGCATCAGATCAGTTTCACTCGTTGCCTCATTTTTGATTTCGACGGTCGCCGTATCTCCTTCAATTTTTTCATTTTTCAGCTCTCCTGTCGGTGCTTCGATTTTCTTGAGCATTTCATCTACGGAAATATTTTGTCGCTTAGCCGTTTCTTCAACTACTCTCATCATACTTTTGGAAAGAGTTTTCTTGATAGTTTCAATATCTTTCTTTTTGGTTGCTTCGGTAAAAGCCTTTA
>JANOXW010000658.1:0-1858 GCA_031418635.1 Acidobacteriota bacterium | reverse complement strand
CAAAGGCTTTTATTCAACTGGCGATGATACGAATTATGCTGAAACAACTGACCTCTTGAAAATTTAAACAGACTCTTAGGTGCATATTTGCAAATTTTGCTGAAGAAGAGGAAGATACGAAAGTAGAATTTGGCGAGGAATCAGAGGAAGAATACGCATAATGCAAGCACTCGGAATGGTTGAATGTTTTGGACTCGTGGCGATGATTGAAGCGGCAGACGCGATGGTTAAAGCCGCAAATGTAACGCTGGTCGGCTACGAAAGAATTGATGCCGGACTTGTAACGGCAATCGTGCGCGGCGAAGTTGGCGCGGTCAAAGCGGCGGTTGATGCCGGCGCGGCGGCAGCGCGACGCATCGGCACAGTTACGGCGGTTCACGTCATTCCGCGTCCGCACGAAGAAGTTTCCGACGGAATTCCGGTCATCGAAACTGGCGAAACGACGCGCAAGAAAATTTCAGGTTCTGTTCCCGAAAAGTAGAAAATAGTAAAATCAAAAATAGCCATAAAGAAGCACAAAATTCACAAAATTATTTTTTGTGATCTTTGTGCTTTTTTGTGGCTTTTGTTCTTTTATCAGCCTTAGCTTAATTTTTTGGTTTCTGATTCGGATTTTGCAAACTCGGCTTATTAGTGTTGCCGGAACGAGTTATGCCGGAACGGGTTATAGCAATCCGTTTTTCTTTATTCGCGCCGTCGGCAACGACGATTTTGAGATTTCTGAAAGAGTTATCTTGGACTTTATTGGTCGGGCTGTAGCCGATTGAATATTGCGTCCGAAGTTCGCTGGCGATGTCTTGGGCAATGCCGTTTAGTTCGCTGACGTTATTCGGAAAATAAACTTTACCGCCGGTTTCGGTTGCTAATCTTTCGAGAAAAGCCTTGGCTTTGCCTTGTGGACTTTTGCTGATAAATCCGCCTTCTTTGCTCAATTCGTTGACAAAACCGATGACAAAAATCTGCACATCCGATTCGTGCAAAAATTGATAAAGTTGCGGTTCTTTGTAATAGCTGTCGCGGTCTTCGCCGTCGGTTACGAGAATCAGGGCGCGACGTTTGAGATCGTTCGGGTTACGCGATTTTTCATAACTGTCAACCTTTTCCGCCGCTAAATAAACCGCGTCAATTATCGCTGTTTGTCCGCCTTCGATATACAGATTGTCAAGCGCGTCAAAAAGATCAGGTTTGCTTGATGTAAAATCCTGCTGAATTTCAATTTTATCGGAACTGACGAAGCGAACAATACTGCTTTCATCATTAGGACGATTAGTGCCGATAATTATCTTGCCGGCTTCAATGACTTTTTCGAGTTGGAATCGAAGCGAACCCGAATTATCAATCACGAGAGAGTAATTGGTTGGAACTTCCGATTTTGAGAAAAACTCAATCGGTTGTAAAGCATTGTCTTCAAATACCTTAAAGTCTGCTTGCGTCAAATTGTTAATCGCCCGATTGTTACGGTCAACGACGCGGACATTCAAATTAACGAGTTCGGTATCAACTTTAATAATGTCATCCTTGTCCTCAACCGGCAATGGTGGCGGTGTCGCTATGGTCGGCGGTGTTGGCGCAGGTGTTTGTTGCTGACCGCTATTAGCCGGCTTGGTTTGCGCGTTAGTGGTTGAAAAATTATAAAAGGCAAAAGTTAAAGCAATGCAGAAAATAAGCAGTAAAATATTTTGTGTTTTTCTTTTCATTCTTCTTCAAATCTCAAAAATATTTAATTCTCACGAATAGGCGTGGTCGGCGAAGCGTAATAACCTTCTCGTCCGCGAATCGTTAGACGCGGCAAACCGCGTGGAGGTTTGACCTTAGTTTTAACTTTGTGCCATTTTCCGTCCGGTTGAAAATCGTCAGG
>JANOXW010000657.1:0-6332 GCA_031418635.1 Acidobacteriota bacterium | reverse complement strand
TTTATTTTAACGGCGATCTTTGCACCGTTTATTGCGACACAGGACGTTACCGCGCAAGATTTGTTTTTGCGCTATACCGCGCCTTCGGTGGAGCATTGGTTCGGCACTGATGCCTTGGGACGCGACGTTTTTTCGCGGGTTGTTTTCGGAGCGCGAATCTCGCTTGAAGTCGGAATTATTGTTGTGGCGGTTTCAGCCGTTTTCGGAATTTTTATTGGCGCGATTGCCGGATTTTATGGCGGTTGGGTTGATAAAATTTTGTCGGGTTATATTTTCAATGTTTTTCTCGCATTTCCGGGTTTGCTGTTGGCGATTGCGTTGGTTGCATTTCTCGGCGCGGGTCTTGGAAAATTGATTTTGGCGTTGTGCGTTATCGGTTGGGTCGGTTATGCGCGGGTGATGCGCGGACAGGTTTTGAAAGTGCGCGAATATGATTTTGTGCAAGCCGCCCGCGCCCTCGGCGCAAGCAATATGCGGATTCTTTTCACGCATATTTTGCCGAACGCGATTCAACCTTTGATTGTTCAGGCATCTTTGGGAATGGCGGGCGCAGTTTTGTCCGAAGCGTCGTTGTCTTTTTTAGGTTTGGGAATTCCGCCGCCCGCGCCATCGTGGGGAACGATGATTGAAGAAGCCCGCGGCATTGATATTCTTTACAACGCACCGCACGTCTTATTTTTTCCGGGCATCGCCATCGCTCTGACCGTTCTCGCTTTCAATTTCATCGGCGACGGTCTGCGCGAGTATCTCGACCCGAAACAACGTAGAAGGTAAAAATTTTTACCTACATATTCAATTCGATACCGAAATCCTGTTTTATGACAAACGGAAAATCTCCGCCGTTTTCTTCAATAAATTTTTCCGCCGCGTTCGCTTCCAACGGTTTTGAGAAAAAATAGCCTTGTCCGTATTCGCAGTGCAAATTTTTCAAATGCGCTAATTGGTCGGCGGTTTCGATGCCTTCGGCGATAACTTTCATTTTCAGGTTTTGCGCCAACTTGATAATCGTAAAAACAATCTCGCTGTTTTCCGTGCTGTCGGTCATTCGGGTGACGAAGGAACGGTCAACTTTCAGATAATCAACCGGCAAACTGTGCAGATAACTCAAGCTGGAATAGCCGGTGCCGAAATCGTCGAGGCTTATCTCGATACCAAGCGCACGCAGACGATTCATAATCGTTACCGCCATTTCGCTGTTTTCCATAATATGACTTTCCGTGATTTCCAACTTCAAACAACGCGGGTCGAGTCCGGTTTCACAAAGCGTCGCGGCAATTTGTTCGGCTAAGTCGGATTGCAAAAATTGCTTGCACGACAGATTGACGCTCACCGTCAGATGCGAAGCCGCCGGATTATCGTCTTGCCAACGGCGCAACTGCCGACAACTTTCCTGTAAAATCCAATTTCCAAGCGGCAGAATCAAACCGTTTTCCTCAGCCGCACCGATAAACTCAAACGGCGGAATCATTCCGCGCGTCGGATGTTGCCAACGAACTAACGCTTCAAAACCGATGAGCGTTTCTGTTTTCAGACTGACTATCGGCTGATAATGAAGCTGAAACTCTTGGCGTTCGAGAGATTGTCGCATCTCGGTTTCGAGTTGCAATTGGCGTGAAGCGTATTCGTGCATCGCTTGGTCGAAAATCTGATATTGCGCTTTGCCTTTGGTTTTGGCGCGATACATAGCGATGTCGGCATCGCGCACCATATCTTCGGCGCGTTTATGTCCGGCGTTGCTGAGCGCGATGCCGATGCTGGCGGAAATGCACATTTTGCTTCCGCTTAAATCGAATGTTTTTTTCAAATCGGTTTGGATGCGTTCGGCAACTTGGACAGCATCGCTTTCGGCGAGCATTTCGCTCAACAAAATAACGAATTCGTCGCCGCCGAGCCGCGCCACCAAATCGCCCGTGCGGGTCGAAGATTCGAGTCGCCGCGCAATTTGGTTGAGCAGTTGGTCGCCTTCGGCGTGTCCGAGAGAATCGTTGACCATTTTGAATCGGTCAAAATCGAGAAACAAAACCGCGTAAGGATTGCTATGACGGCTTTTGCTGCGTTCAATCGTCATCCGCAAATGATCCATAAACAGAGCGCGGTTAGCGAGTCCGGTCAAACCATCGTGAAAAGCGTCGTAAAGCAATTGTTCTTCGATGCGTTTGCGTTCAGTTATATCGGTGAACACGCCCAAGGTGCCGGTCATTTCGCCGTCGGCGTTGACAATCGGCGAACCGCCGATTAACATCCACAACATTTCACCCGATTTTTTTCTCAGACGCATTTCATACTGCCCAGAGATGCCTTTCCGTCTTTGCCGGTTGACGGCTTCGAGCAATTCGCGTCCCTCATCGTCGAACAACACATCAAACGTAATTTTGCCGATTAGTTCGTCGCGTTCATAGCCGGTCATCTCACACAGTCGGTCATTGACAAATTCGATCACTTCATCATTGCTCACTTGCGTCAAACCTTCCCGCATACTTGCTACCAAAGTCCGCAATTTGTATTCGCTGTCGCGCAACGCCTCTTCCACGCCCTTCCGTTCGGTGATGTCCTGAATAGTTCCGAGCAGTTTTAGCGGCGTGTCCGTTTGTTTGTCAAAAATCAACTCCGCTTGTCCACAAACAATGCGCTCGTTTCCATCGGGCAAAATAATGCGGTGTTCGATTTTATAGTCTTTTCTTTGCTTAATCGCTTCCGTCAATACTTCGCCAATGCGCGTCAGGTCATCCGGGTGAACGGCGTTGTAGAAAATCTCGTTTGAAACCTCGATTTGTCCGGGTTCATAACCGAAGATGCGATAAGTTTCATCCGACCAGCGCAACTCGTTGTTATTCAGGTTTTCTAAATCATAAAGGTCTAATTCCCAACTTCCCAAATGCGTAATTCGCTGCGCGGCGGCAAGCAGTGCTTCGCTTTCACGCAACGTATCTTCCGCCTGTTTGCGCGTCGTAATATCACGGATGACTCCGCGAAATCCGGTTGGTTCAGTTGCCGCGTTACGAATGAGCGAAACGGACGATTCACCGAAAAAGCGCGTGCCGTCCTTGCGGGTAATTTCAAATTCAATACAGCGCACGGGCTGACCTGTGGTGAAAACTTTATTGTAGGTGCGAAATACATGGTCGGCGGTTTCTTCGTCTAAATAGTGACGATAATCCAGTCCTTTCAGTTCATCTTTGTCATATCCGAAATACGCACTCAAAGCATCGTTAAAAAAAGTAAATTTGCCCGTGAGGTTAGTTTCATAATAGCCTTCCTCAATAGTTTCCAAAATAGTTCGGTGCTTTTCTTCGGATTGCCGAAGTTTTTCTTCCGCCCGCTTGTGCGTGGTAACATCCCGAAAACTCGCTACCTGACCAACTATCGTGCCGTTCATTATCTGCGGATGACAGTTGCGCTCAAAGACTCTTCCATCCTTAAACTCGAGGATGTCAAAATTTTTAATTTCAGGATTTGCAGTCAGACATTTCGTTATATTTATGAAAGCATCGGCATTGCTCAATTGTTTTGAAATATAATCAAGGACTTTAGCATAGTCCATTGATACTAAAATTTCATCGGGAATTTGCCACATTTCAATATACCGCCGATTGTAAGTAACGATTGTGTTGTTTCGGTTAATGACTAAAATACCGTCTCCGGTCGCTTCAAAGGTCGAAGTGAGCAACGACAGATTTTTTTGTAGTTCTTCTCCGGCTTTTTTGCGCTCGGTAATGTCGTGCATGACAACCACCGCGCCCAACTTTTGCTGATGCTCGTCAAACAAAGCCTGTCCGCTGGAAATAACCGTCCGCGTCGTCCCGTTTTTCGGCTTTATCACCAGTTCAACATCTTCAACACTGCCTTCCCGCAGAGCGCGATAAAGCGGCACATCCTTCATTTGCATCGGGGTTGTCGCGTCGGCATAGTAGAGACTGTAATGTTCTGCCCATTGTTCGGGCGCGAGAGATTTTTGAGGCAATCCGTGAAATTCGCTGGTAGCTTTATTAAAAAGGCTCAAATTGCCTTCGGCATCGCAAGCGACAATTCCATCGGTAATGTTTTCGAGAACTGTTCGCAAAAATCTCTCATTTTTATTTAACTTTTCTTCGGCTCGTTTTCGCTCGGTAATATCACGAAAACTTACAACCCGCCCGATAACTTCGCCGTCCAACATTTGCGGATGGCTGTAACGCTCAAAGATTTTTCCGTCCTTAAATTCTACAATATCTAAATTGTTGATTTCCGGGTGTTGGGTGAGATGTTTCGTCGTGTTGACGAAATCATCGGCATTGCTCAGTTGTTCCAAAATATGATAAACCGTTTTGGCATTATCTCTCGAATCAATAATCTCGTCGGGAATCTGCCACATTTCAATAAATCGTTGGTTGTAGGTAACGATTTTGTTGTCGCGGTTCACTACCAAAATGCCGTCGGCGGTTGCTTCAAAAGTTGAGGTTAGTAATGACAGATTACTTTGTAATTCTTTTCTGGCTTGCTTGCGTTCGGTAATGTCGCGGATAACCGCCGTGAACAGATGTTTGCCGTAGCTGTTGATTTCGCCGAAAGTAATTTCAAGCGAAACTTCGCGCCCGTCTTTGTGAAGTCCCGTAATTTCTACGCCGCGCCAAGAAATTTGGCGTTTATTTGTCTCTTGGAAACGCTTCATTCCCGTCGCTTGTGCGTCGCGCATAGCTTCGGGCATCAGCATAGATAATTTGTTGCCGAGCATTTCATCAACCGTATAGCCGAAGATTTTTTCCGCCGCCGAATTGACAAACAGAATCGTGCTTTCCCGGTCAATCGTCAAAATCGCGTCCGAAGCCGATTCGGTAACGACACGGTAACGCGCCTCTGATTCGCGCAAAGTTTTTTCGGCTAGTTTGTGGTCGGTAATATCACGCCCGATGCCTTGCACACCGATTGCCTCGCCCGCTTTAAAAATTACCCGATTGCTCAAAGCCAGCGCGATTTTCTGCCCGGACTTGGTAATAATTTCTAACTCGTAGGCGGTCGGAATATGACTTATTATTTTTTGTGCAAACTTTTGGCGGGCGTTTTCGAGATGTTCCGGCGCGACGACATCGGCAAATTTCATTTTACAAAATTCTGCCTGCGTGTAGCCGGTGATGACTTCACCAACTTTGTTAAGCGAAGTAAAATTCCCTTGCAAATCGCCGGTATAAATAAGGTCGTTAGCATTTTCAATTAAGTCGCGGAAATGCGCTTCGGACTGCTGTAAGTCTTTTTCGACTCGCATCCGTTCGGCGTTATTGACGACAATGGTTTTTTGCGAGCTATATAAATTACGGATTGTTTTCAGCCACGTTAGCAGCGTGAGCAAGATGACCGTTACGATTGTCACTAAAAGCCAAGAACTGTGATTATGCCCGCCGGTTGTCGAAAAATCGTCAAGTCCGTAAATATGCCAGACCAACCAAATAATAATTATTGTGTTTACCAGCAAAGCAAAACTCAATATCACAAATGGAAAACGATTTATGGAAGTCGCGGGAGTTAATATTTTCATTTTGTTTTTCAAAGATAAGATTTAAGCAGGTCGGCAAATATTTTCAGATATAATGAAAACTCATAAAAACGATTAAATGCTTGTTTTTACAAAGGTTTTAGATTTTTCTTAATTATCCATTATCCATTTTGCCTTACTGCTTAGATTATCAACTCAATACTTTTACTACCGAAACTTAGATATAATGCCAAAAAACTCGGCACAAACCCGGCGGTTTAGTGGTGAAAGTTTCTTTAAAAATATTTATCCGTAAGAGTAGAAATTGAGAAATTCGCTTGTTCCGATAATTAAATGGTTGAGGTTTATTCAAGTTTCAATAATTTGTGGAATGGCAGATTCAGCCTTAAGCCTCATCCTTCATTTTTTCATCATAACTTTTTTAACATTATTTGTAAATCTTTTTTTCGAGACCTGATACGGTTTCCACTGAGAGTGTGTCTGAAAAGTAATGCCGTCGTTTCAACGGCTGTCGGTGAGTAGGTGCCGCTTCCCCACTTTGCGCTAAAATGATTCAAAATAGTCAAGCATCAAGAGCGCGACCTCAGCCGACGGGACAAACGCGTTACCTCTTTGCCGACTTTTCGGACTAAATCTCAGACATTTAGACTTTCCATAAAAAAACACGAATCAAACCCACAAAAATTCGTGTTTTTGATTCGTGCGATTCGTGAATTCCGTGAAATGTTAGACCGAAATTGATAGCTCAACGTTTCTTTCTTCGAGAATAACTTCATTAAATTGCTCGGCTTCGGTTGAACCACTCAACGCCGTCGTCGAAGACATTCCACTTGAAATGACTTGCGTTACCGCGTCGAAATAGCCG
>JANOXW010000656.1:0-1619 GCA_031418635.1 Acidobacteriota bacterium | reverse complement strand
TACAAAAAACATTTCCAAATCCGACTTTTACCTGATATTTATTCGTTTTGCGTCCGTTGGCAAAATCCGTTCTTTTAATTCGCTCATGTCCCGGAGATTCACGCTCGTTTATTTCCGTAACCGTGCGAACTGTCTTGCTGTTTTCGATAAATTTGGTAGTAACCTCAAAAATAAAGGGAAAGTCTGCGTTGGTTTCTGATACCGCGAACTTATCTGCCTTTTCATAGTCATCTGCACTAATCGTGCGCCATTGAGCATTTGAAGTGATAAAAAATAGAAAAATAGAGATGATGCAAAAAACAATTTTCATAATTTCAAGGATTTGATGTGTTCGGATTTTACCACACAGCGTCTAACTTTGTATTGAACTGCATTTCAGATTTGTTATACCGAATTATTTATAGCTTATTTCTGAAACAAAAGCCAACGATTATTTGACCTTTGGCAATTTTTGACGGCATAATTCCGTTGAATTGGGAATTCCGTTGAATAATTTCAACCGAATTGAAAAAATAGATTAAAAAATCAAGCCTTTTCCAGATTCGCAAACTTTTCCATCAGTTTCTTTTGACCGAAGCCGGGAAAACTGATGGTTAATTTTACATTGTCATCCGTGCCTTCGCGGCGCAGAACTAAGCCTTTGCCGTATTTGGCGTGGCGGACGTGCGAACCGGGAACGAAAGATTTTGGATTTTGGATTTTGGATTTTGGATTGTTTTGGGATGATAAGGCTTTTAATTTATCGAAGCCTTTCGGTTGTTCGGTTTCGTCTGATTGATTGCTGACTGCTGATTGCTGACTGCTACCAGCTTTTTTCTTTTGAAAGAATTCGGCGATAGCGTCGGCGTTATCGTAGGTTTTGCCGGTGTAAGTTGTGCGCGGTTTTTCTTGGATTGTTTCGCCGCGCAAAGCAGTAACGGCGCGTTTGTTTTCTGTAACAGCAGAACTTCGCGCAAACGACAGCCAACTCGAACCGCGTGATAAGTCTTCAATCAATTCGAGCGGCATTTCGTTCAAAAATTGCGACGGTTCGGCGGTCATTTCCGAACCATAAACTCTTCGGCGCGTGGCGTGTGTGATGTAAAGCGTTTTTTCGGCGCGAGTGATGGCGACATACGCCAGACGGCGTTCTTCTTCCAATTCTGTCGGATCGTTTATAGAACGGGCGTGTGGGAAAATTCCGTCTTCCAAGCCGACGAGAAAGACAATTGGAAACTCTAAACCTTTCGCCGCGTGAACGGTCATCATCGTAACGGCGGCGTTGCGGTCAAATTTGTCGGTATCAGACGAAAGTGCGGCGTGGTCAATAAAATCGCGCAGACCTTCGGCTTCCTGATTGTCGTAATCAACGGCGGCATTGACCAATTCTTCCAAATTTTCCAGACGTGCGGCGGATTCGTCGGTGTTTTCCGCCCGCAACATATTGGCGTAACCCGTGTCTTCAATCGCCGACATGACAACATCGGTTACGGGTTTTTCAGATTGCGAGGCTTCGCCGACTTTGGTTTGCAAACTTTCGATCAGTTTCTTAAATGACTTCAAAGCATCTTTAGCGCGTGGCGTTAAATTCAACGGATGCGCGTAGGTTGCGTCGGTAATAATCGCAATCGCTTCCCACA
>JANOXW010000655.1:0-1525 GCA_031418635.1 Acidobacteriota bacterium | reverse complement strand
GATTTTTCATCTGAAAAAATTAGAAAGGTAAAGAAGCGGATTTTGCCGTTTTATTGTTTTGTGGACAATAGCAAATTTGACTTTGTTTTTGAAGTTTAGATTTAGCGAAATCTATTTGCTGAATTGGAGTAGGAATTATGTAATGTTCTGAAAGTTCTTTCCAATCTTTATCGCGTAAAGTTACAACTTCATTCAAAAAGAAACTTACCCAATATTTATCAATCTTTGAATTAGCTTCTTCTTCAGCTAGTTTTCTCAAAGATGCTTCGGCATATTCATTATCAAGTTCAAGTCCTATAAATTTCCTTCCTAATCTTTTAGCCGCAATAGCCGTTGTTCCGGTGCCGGAAAAAGGGTCAAGCACAATATCGCCTTCATCTGAGGACATTAAAACAATTCTTTCGAGCAAATGGATTGGTAATTGACAAGGATGCTCATCTCGATATTTGTTATGTCTTAAACGATGAATGTCCGTCCAAACATCTGTAACTAATGTTCCAAAAGGATGAAGTAATGCTTTTTTTCCGCCATAATCTTTAATTAAATAATTACATTTCCGACATCGCTTATGCGGCGAACGAATTTCATAAAATTTGTTTTGCTTTGCATCCTTAGCATAAAACAAAATTCCATAGTGATTAGGTTGTAAAGTTTTGCCCATTGGCGCAGTCGGCGCGTCCCAAGAAATCCAATGCCGAAAATCTGCCACTTTGTTTAATGTTGTAGCGTAATAAGTCAACCATCTTGGTATATTGTGAAGAAAAACAGAGCCGGTTGGTTTTATAACCCGCAAACATTCTGTAATCCATTGTTCGCACCAATCAAGATAATCTTGCAACTCAAGATTGTCGTTATGACTTCTATATTTTTTCTTGAGATTAAATGGCGGGTCAGCAAAAACAACATCAACGCTTTCATCTGGAAGTTGTCGCAAAGAGTTTAGGCAGTCGCCTTGTATGATTTGATTAGTATATTTTTCTATCATTACATTAATTCTTCAATCAAAAATCGCTCGAACCGTAGCATTTCGCTTTCGTGAAATGTAAAAACTTCGTCAAAAGCATCAATCATTCTTTTTAAATCTCGTCTGCGAACATACCAACCAACTCCATCAATAAAGCCGATAAATTTTGCACTGGGATAATGTTCTTTTATTAATTGTCCAACAGCAATTTCAGTTTTGGCTTTATCACCCATTCCCGAAGAAGTAGTTGCTAAATATGAACTTTCAATAATCACTTTGGGATGTGCTTTGCTTGGAATAATAAAATCCATTGTGCGTTTTTTCATCGGTGCATTGTCAACCAAGTCTTTCAAATCACCCACTTCAAACGGAATTTCCAAAGCATTCAATAACTCTTCAATTACTTTTTCTGGATTGTTTTCTTTGTTTCCTGAATATGAACCTTTTTCTTTATATCGAACGAGAGTGTCAAGCAGTGCGTTTTCGTCAAAGTTCAACTTTGAAATACTAAGTTTTTTTATTTCAAACGGCGGAAGAGTTTTTTTCAAAAAAGGAATAGTT
>JANOXW010000654.1:0-1507 GCA_031418635.1 Acidobacteriota bacterium | reverse complement strand
TTGAATTAAGTCGAACATACGCATTCGACACAAAAAATCTCGCTGAAATATTCGTTTTTTCAAACGGATTGTATTCGATGCGCGATTGAAAGTTGGTGTTGTTGGCATTGTCTTCGTCGTCAATTCCCTTCGTATATGCGGTGCGCGAAACGCCCACATTAAAGCCGAATTTTCCGTCTTGTGTGCCGTTGCTCAAATTCCCGCGAAAACGTCCCAAACCCAAACCGCCAAACGCACCCGAAATATTTCCGTGCAGTCCCGATTGCGGTTTCGGCGTTTGAAAATCAACTGTTCCGCCAATTGCATTTGTGCCGTAAAGCGACGAACCCGAACCGCGCAAAACCTCGATTTTAGAAACACTCGTCAAAGTAAAATCCGACAAAAACGCCGAAGCGTCGCCCGCGATTGAAGAAGCGTCGCGGAAACGAATACCGTCAATCAAAATCGCCGTGTCCTGATTTCGCAAACCGCGTGTTCTGATACCCGCTAATCTGCCAAATCCGCCGAATTGCTGAACCCGAAAACCCGGAATCGTCCGCAAAGTTTCCGTCAATGCAAAATCTGCACGGTCACGCAATTCTTGCGCTTCGATGACGTTGACAGTTTTGGATATTTCGGAAAATGTTTGGCTTGTGCCTGCGCTAATCTCAATATTTACTTCCTCGCTCACTCCAAAAGTAGTTACTGCATCAACGTCCCCTGTGGTATTTATTTCAACAAAGATGTTTTTGCCGCCTTCAACTTTAATTTCCGAATTAGTTATTTTTGCTTGGGTTGAAGCAACTTTGATATTGTATTTTCCGCTTGGAACATTCTCGAATTTAAAGAAACCCGCTTGGTTAGTCGTAGTTTCAAAAGACTTTTTATCATTGGTCAAATAAACCGTGGCAACGACGTTTTTTTCACTACCGATTGAAACTTTCCCTTGTATTACTGCGCTTTGTTGTGCCAACGCGCCAATTGTCAAAAAACAAATCAAACTTAAACTTTTTATAATTTTCATATTTCTCCTTTTCCGCCCATCGCGGAAGTTGGTTTAGTGCCTAAACAAAAACGAGCAAGATTTTCTGACTTCGTAGAACAGGCTGACAGCCTTTTCTACTTTTACAGTTGCGTGGGCAGTGTCGGAATTTCTCCAAACTTCCCTTGCGCCGTTTGTTTTTTTATTTGCCGCGAATTTTCACGAATAAAAAAATAATTTGTGTAAATTTGTGTAATTCGTGGCTAACTTCTTTTCAATAAATCGCCGTAACTCTCCTTTTTCCACTTAAAGGATTTTCGTCCAGCAATGCTTTTACGCCGAAAACTGTTTGTAAATTGTCTTCGGTTAAAACCATTTCGGGCTTGCCTTTAGCGGCGATTTTGCCGTTTTTTAATAGCACAATTTCATCGGCAAATTCCGATGCTAAATTTAAATCGTGCGTAATGACGATTGCCGAAGTAACGCCGACATCTTGTCGGCTGTCTCGAAAGCGTCCCGCTTTCGAGTCGGGGGGGGGGGGGGGCC
>JANOXW010000653.1:0-3762 GCA_031418635.1 Acidobacteriota bacterium | reverse complement strand
ATCTGCTCAAACTCTCAGCACATTTTCCGCTTGCGGACCTTTTGGACCGTCTGTAACTTCAAACTCAACGTCCTGTCCTTGCGTTAATGTTTTGTAACCGTCGCCGGCTATTGCACTGTAATGCACGAAAATATCCTGTTCACCGGGTTTTTCGATAAACCCGTAACCTTTGGCGTTATTAAACCATTTGACCTTTCCAACTGTTTTTGACATTTTTTCTAATTCCTCCTACAAACTTCAGTGAATTTAATTTATTGAACATTTTTCAATGTTCGATTTTTTAGTTCTAAACCGAATGCGTTTTGCATAAAACACAAGCAAAGAACAACACTCCACGCTTAAACAAGCCGACTTTTTCAGCTTAACCTGATGTAAATTGATAGAAATGCAAGAAATCCATTTTCTAACAAGTAGAAAATCTTAAACTGCAAGATTTTACGAATAATTTTCGGTGTTGTATTTTGATAGAACGAAGGGAAATTTAACGGAAAGTTCACGCTTTGTCAAGAACTTTTTTTACTTTTTTGTAATTTTTCGTAAAAATTGACATAAAACCAACAATAAACGAAGATAAAAGACACCTTTACGGCAAAATTAAATATGAGTAACTACGGCGGCAAAGCACCGCTTTCATACAACAAATATCTAAAAGTCGAGCAACTTATCGAATTGCAGGAACAGCTTGCTTTGCCCGAAAAGCACGATGAATTGCTTTTTATCATCATTCATCAGACTTACGAATTGTGGTTCAAGCAAATTTTGCACGAACTCGACGCGACGATTGAATATGTCAAAGAACGGCGCATAATGCGGGCGATTCGTAATCTGCGGCGCGTTTGCGAGATTGAAAAAGTTTTGGTTTCACAGTTTAAGATTTTGGAAACGATGACACCGCACGATTTTTTGCTGTTCCGCGACGAACTCAAACCCGCGAGCGGTTTTCAATCAACGCAGTTTCGTGAAATCGAATTTCTGTCAGGCTTAAAAGACGAAAAACTGATGCGGTTTTTTGATGAAGAATTTGCGATTGAAAGATTAAAAAAACGGTTCGGCGACGAAACTCTGCACGATGTTTATTTTGATTTATTAAAAGAACGTGAATTTGCGGTTGATGATTTTGAAAACCGTGTCGAATCGGTGGTAAAAATTATCAAAGAAATCGAACAGCATAGCGAAGAGTTTGAACTAGAAGAAGCGTTGATCGAACACGATGAGATCGTTTCGCAATGGCGTTATTATCATATTAAAATGGTCGAAAGAACCGTCGGTTTGAAACAAGGAACAGGCGGTTCGGAAGGTGTCGGTTATTTGCAAACGACGTTGACCAAGCGTTTTTATCCCGAATTTTGGGAAGCGCGAACTCGTTTGGAAATATCATAAATAAAGTTAGAATTTCTCAAAATATGTCAAAAAATTTCGATAAATTAACATCAGTAATGGCGCGGCTTCGTGCGCCCGGCGGTTGCCCTTGGGACCGAGAACAAACTTACGCGTCTTTGGCGCAATATCTTTTGGAAGAGTCGCACGAAACTTTCGACGCGATTCAGGAAGCGGACGAAACGGGCGACACGAAAAATCTACGCGAAGAACTTGGCGACGTGCTTTTGCAAGTCGTTTTTCATTCAACGATTGCGGCGGAACGCGGCGATTTTACGATTGATGAAGTTGTTAGCGGCGTAACGCAAAAACTCGTGCTTCGCCATCCGCACGTTTTCGGCGATAAAAAACTCGAAACCGCCAATGATGTTTTGCAAAATTGGGACGAACTGAAAAAAGATGAACGCAAAGCATCGGGCAAAATCGAAAAAGAGAAACTTTCGATTTTAGAGGAAGTGCCACTTAGTTTTCCCGCGCTTTTAGAAGGTCAGAAACTCACAAAAAAAGCCGCAAAGGTCGGTTTCGATTGGGAAAATACGAAGCAAGTTTTTGATAAATTGGATGAAGAAGTCAGCGAATTAAACGAGGCGATTGAACAAAACTCAAACGAAAAAATCAGTGAAGAAATCGGCGATATTTTATTTGTTATCTTAAATTTAGCGCGAAAACTAGAAGTTGATGCCGAAACTGCTTTGAAAAAGACAAATCGAAAATTTCGCCGACGCTTTGCTTTTATCGAAAGCGAGTTAAAGAAAGACGGCAAAACTTTGGAAGAATCAAATTTGGAAGAAATGGATGCGCTTTGGAACGCGGCAAAAGTTTCAAAGTAAAAGGCTAACAAATATGGATTTTAGTCAGACGCAGAATTTTTCATCAACAGCCGATTTATTTGTGAATTAAGGAGTTCGGTTTTATCGAATCCGTCGGTTTTTAGTTCAATTGCGCCTTGCTGATTGATGAGAAAATGAGTCGGATAACCCATATTTATATTGCCGTTTCCATCTTTTTCGGCGTATTTTAACAAAATGCCGAAACTATTCGGCAAAAGGTTAAAATTGAACTGTTTTTTTCTGAGATAATCTTTTATTTTGGTTTCATTATCAGTTGTCAAACCGAGAAAAACGACATTGCCGTCTTTGTATTTTTCAGCTAATTCATTAAGTTTCGGGATTTCCGAAGCGCAAATCACACAGCGCGTCGTCCAAAACGTCATTACCACGATTTTGCCTTTGAGTTGGGCAAGATCGAATGTCGTGCCATCCAAAGATATGGCGGAAAAAGTTTCGGCAAGCGGTTTTATTTTTGATGATTGACCAAAAGCCGTTACTGCAAAGGCTAAAACTAAAATCAGACCAACTAAAATTCTCATTGTTTTTGAAGATGTTTCTGAATCGAAACTGTTGACTAAACAAACAGTAACATTGTTTAAAACAAATTGCCAATCAACTTTGTTTCCCGAAAATTGAAGAAAGTTTTTGCCGTTGTTTGTGCTAAAATAGGTTTATGTTGCTCGAAACTCTGGAAGCGGAAAATTTCCGTAATATAAACGGAAAAATTGTCTGCGGAAAAAATCTTAACATATTTTTCGGTGAAAACGGGCAAGGCAAAACGAATTGGCTGGAAGCGATTTATTTGCTGGCGACAACTAAATCATTCAAAACTGCACGTCTGCAAGAGGCGATAAAATTTAATGAAAACTTGGCGATTGTGCGTGGGCTGGTGCATCAAGGCGAAGATATTAACCGCGTTTTGCAAGTCGCTCTCGAAGGCAATACGAAAAGTTTAGCCATCAACAACAAAAAAGAAACCGTTCAAAGATTTCTCGGACAACTTCACGCTGTCAATTTTAATTCGGATGAACTCGAAATCGTGCGCGGAACGCCCGAACATCGGCGCAAATTTCTCGATGGCGGAATCGTTTCGATTTATCCGCCGTTTGTGCAGACTTTGACCGATTATAACCGCGTCATTCGGCAAAAAAATTCGCTTCTGCAATCAGCGCAACAGAGCGAATTTTCGCTCGAAAAAGTCGCCGAACTGCTCGAACCTTGGAATGAACAACTCATCGTTCACGCCACGCGCATTCATAAAGCGCGTCTGCGTTATGTCGAAAGATTGCAGGAAGTTTTAGAGAAAAAACTTTTTGACAACGAAGAAATCACGATTTGCTATATTTCATCACTCGAAGGCAAAGGCGATTTATCAGATTTTGCCGCGCTTTTAGAAGAACGCTTAAAACTGCGTGTGCCAGCCGAACTTCGCGCCGGTTACGCGCTGATCGGAACGCACCGCGACGACCTCGATATTGTGTTTGACGGACACGATTTGCGAAAATATGGCTCAAGCGGTCAGCAACGAAGCGCACTTTTGATTCTACAACTCGCC
>JANOXW010000652.1:0-4949 GCA_031418635.1 Acidobacteriota bacterium | reverse complement strand
TGGCTTCCCGTCATTAAAAATTGGCGGCTTAACGAACGTCATTACGGCAATCTGCAAGGCTTGAACAAGGCGGAAACTGCCGCGCAATATGGCGATGAGCAAGTTCACATCTGGCGTAGAAGTTACGACATTCCGCCGCCGCCGATGGAAACAGAGGACGAAAGAAATCCGCGCAACGACCGTCGTTACAAAGATTTAAGCGACGCAGAAATTCCATTGACTGAATGTTTAAAAGATACGGTTGCCAGATTTTTGCCGTATTGGGAAAACGAAATCGCGCCGAAAATCCGTGAAGGAAAGCGTCTGATTATCGCCGCGCACGGCAATTCTCTGCGGGCTTTGGTCAAACATCTCGATAATATTGCGGATGATGAAATCGTCAAATTAAATATCCCGACCGGCGTTCCGCTTATTTATGAATTGGACGCAAACTTGAAACCGGTAAAAAGTCATTATTTAGGCGATGCCGATGCGATTCGCAAGGCACAGGAAGCGGTGGCGAATCAAGGGAAAGCCAAATAAGTAGAATGAAGAAAGCACTAATTATCTTGGTCTTGGTGTTGCCTTTCTTACTAATTGGCGCGTGTTGGTTGGCGGGAAATGCTTTGACTGCGCCTGTCAATCAAGCGGTTGGAAATTGTCCGAGTGATTTGGTATGTGAAAATGTCGAATTTCCAAGCGCATCGCAAGCAACGATAAAAGGTTGGTTTTTGCAAGGTGAGAAGGGAAAAGGCGCAATCGTTTTAATGCACGGGCTTCGGAACAATCGCGTTCATTTGCTTGATAGAATCGCATTTTTGCACAAAGCGGGTTTTTCAATTTTAGCTTTTGATTTTCAGGGAAGTAGCGAAAGTGTGGGGAAACAATTGACTTTCGGTTTTTTGGAAAGCAAAGATGCCGAAGCGTCGGTCAAATTTATCAAAGAAAAACTGCCGACTGAAAAAATCGGGGTTTTGGGAATTTCGATGGGCGGCGCGGCTTTTCTTTTATCGAAAGATATGCCGAAAACAGACGCGCTGATTTTGGAAATGGTTTATCCGACGATGCAAAAAGCGATTGAAAACCGTTTGAATCTGTGGCTTTTTCGCGGTGCAGATAATCTTTCGCCTCTGTTGACTATTCAATTGCCGATGCGTTTGGGAGTTTCGGTTGATGAACTTCGTCCGATTGATAAACTTTCAAATGTGAAAATTCCGTTGCTGATAATTGCGGGAGAAAATGATCATCACACAACGCTTGAAGAAAGCAAGCAACTTTTCGCGGCGGCAAATGAACCTAAAGAGATGTGGATTGTTCCAAACGCGGAACACGGAGATTTGTTCAAAGTTGCTCCGACAGATTACGAAAAACGAGTTTCAACTTTTTTTCAAAACACGCTAAGATAAAACTCCCCCATAAAAATTTAAGGATAAAATTATGAAGCATCTAAAAATTGCCGGCTTTTCGCTTGTTTTGTTGGTTATTGTGTCGGTTTCGGTTGATACTTTTGCTCAAACGAAGCGAAAGAAAACAACGACGAACACTAAAACGACTTCGACGGTTTCGGATACGGAAATCAACGACGGTTTGAAAGCCGCGCTTTTTCAAGGCGTGGAAAATGCCGTTAAATCGCTTGGGCGCGAAAACGGATTTTTGGATAATGTGCGCGTAAAAATTCCGTTGCCGAACGCGCTGCAAAAAACTGAAAAGACTTTGCGCGTTCTCGGACAAGGCAAAAAGGTTGATGAATTTGTCGAATCAATGAATCACGCGGCGGAAAAAGCCGTTCCGGTTGCCATAGATATTTTTCTTGATTCAGTCAAACAAATGAGTTTTACTGACGCGAAAAATATTCTGTTGAGCAAACAAGATGATGCCGCCACCCAATTTTTTCGCCGGACGAGTGAAAAACGTCTGAGCGAGAACTTTCGCCCGATTGTCGAAGATTTCACCGCAAGAGTCGGTGTAACGCAAAAATACAAAGAACTGATTGGCAAATACAGTTTTCTCGGCAAAGCTATCGGTCAAGATGCCGGCGATATTGACGGTTATGTTACGCAAAAGGCGTTAGACGGTCTGTTTTTGCTAATGGCGGACGAGGAAAAGAAGATTCGTACAAACCCGATTGGCAGAACCACCGATTTACTGAGGAAAGTTTTTGGCGGAATTTTCAAGTGAAATTCAAAGTAGAAGCAGGATAAATAAAACAAGGAAGTTTCTCTTTTGCAAGACGGCGATTCACCTTCAAATTTTCGCCGTAAAAGATTGTTCCAAGCAACGATGCGAGCAAAAATAGCTGGATTTTAATTTAACCGACTCCGATTGCGGTATCCATTTATGACATTTAGCGCATTGAATCAGCGGCGAATCGGCAGAAACGGGTTTGGCTTCGATAGTCTTTTTGTCAGGTTTGGTTTTTTGTTTGAATTGCCGATAGGTTTTCACCATAAACCAGCCGGTTTGCAGATATTGCCGATAGCGATAGGCAGTGATTCCAACCGAAATCAAAGACAAAACTGAAAATGTAATTATTATCCAATAAATCCCATTCATTTTATTATTTAATCACGCGAATCATTCTCATTTCAATAATTGATTGCTGAAACTCCTGTGTCAACACAATTAAAAAACTATGCGTTATCAATATAAACAACGAGTATTGATAACGCATAGTTTAGCTTATTGAGTCGAAGAATGACACGAATTTGAAGACGGTTTATTATATTCGGAATCGAAGGCTAATACTTCGGAACGGTTGCATCAACTTCGTCCGACCAAGCCGTAATGCCACCTTTTAAGTTCACCAAACGTCCGGTAAAACCGCTTTCTTTTAACGCCGCAATCGCTTTTGCGCTTCGCACACCGCCTTTGCAATGAAGAATCGCCGTGCGCGACGAATCAATTTCTTTAGCGCGATTTACGACTTCGCCAAGCGGAATAAGTTTCGTGTTCGGAATCCGCGCTATTTCAAGTTCATACGGTTCGCGCACATCAATTATCTGAACTTCGCGGTCATTTTTAATAAGTTCGCTCAATTCCGTCGCTGTTATTTCTTCCAATTCGGAATTTTCTGCGACGGGCAAATTAAGACCGCAGAATTCTTCATAATCAATCAATTCGGTAATCGTCGGATGGTCGCTGCAAATCAAACAATCGGGATTTTTGCGGAGTTTTAACTCGCGGAATTTCATCTGCCAAGCGTCGAAAAGCAACAGACGATTGAGCAAAATTCCTTCCGCGCCCAAGATTACTTTGATGACTTCGTTTGCCTGAATCGTGCCGACGATGCCGGGCAAAACTCCTAAAACTCCGCCTTCGGCACACGACGGAACTAAGCCCGGCGGCGGCGGTTCGGGATAAAGACAGCGATAACACGCGCCTTTTTCTGCCCAAAAGACGCTTGCCTGTCCTTCAAATCGGAAAATAGAACCATAAACATTCGGCTTTTTTGTCAAAACGCAAGCGTCATTGACCAGATAGCGCGTCGGAAAATTGTCTGTGCCGTCAACCACAACATCGAAATCTTTGAATAATTCGAGCGCGTTTTCACTCGTCAACCTTGTTTCGTGCGCTTCGATGTTCGTGTTCGGATTGATGTCGTGTAATCTTTCACGCGCCGATTCGATTTTTGGTCGTCCGACATCTTTTGTGCCGTGAATGATTTGCCGTTGAAGATTCGATTCATCCACGACATCAAAATCAACCAAACCGATTGTGCCAACGCCCGCCGCCGCAAGATATAAGCCCAACGGCGAACCTAAACCGCCCGTGCCGATCATCAAAACCCGCGCCGCTTTTAACTTGCGCTGTCCTTCGAGTCCGACTTCGGGCAAAATCAAATGCCGCGAATAACGCGCATATTCTTCATTGGTGAGCGTCGGTAAATCGTCCGCTGATTTTGCTTCCGCCGCGATATTTCCGCCCGCAATCGAAGGCACGATCATCACCGTTTCGCCGTCTTTTATCGCCGTTTCCACACCGTCGAGATGCCGTATATCTTCGTCGCCGACATAGACGTTGACAAAGTTTCGCAAGGCGTTCTGATCATTAAAAAGATGCTTGCGTAATTCACCAAACCGCGTAGTTAATTGCTCTAAAGCCTCACCCGCAGTTGTCGCTTCGACTTCTATTTCCGTATTTCCACCGGCAAATTGCCGCAAAGGTGTCGGAATCACGATTGTTACTGCCATAATTTTTTTACTCCTTGATAATTCTTATCCTTACTTAATAGATGTTCAAAACCGCTAAATATATTTCCGGCGAAATTATGAACAAGTCGTCAATGGATTGGCGCATTGACCGGCGGGCGAAAGCCAACCGATTGATTTGCCCGATTTAATTTTCATCCAATCGCCCTGACACGCAATCGGTCGGGCTTCGCTCTCATCGGCGACTAATTTTTTCAACACGCGACTTTTCTTTTTCGGTTCGGCATAAAGTTTCGCATCGCCGTTGGCAACGCTCAAATCAACCAACGACGAAGAAATCCAGCCGCGACCTGCAAATAATGTTTCATCAACCTCACCACCGGTTGATTCGATTTTTGAAATTTCAAACCAACCGTTATCATCGCTTCCCGAAATGTAAAAGACAACTTCTTCTTTGGTAGTAACGGTTTTCAAGACTGCCGAATTTTTATCGGGTTTAGCGCGGACAATCGAAGTTTTCAGCTTATCGTCGGCAATGCCGGCGCGATATGCTTCGACATTGCACTTAGTTCGGGCTTTTTCAATAACAACTGTCGGTTTAGCCTTTCGCAAATTATTTTCGGGGCGCGTTTGGCTTGATGATTTGGTTGCAATAAAACCACCTGCGATTGTCGCCACTACTAAAACCGCCGCAACATTTATCTTTAACATATTTTCTTTTTAACAGATTAAGTATATTTTTTCTCAAGCATTTTTTGTAACGCCGAATCTTATTCGATTACGTTCCCGCATCTTTTCGCCTTCAACTTCACGGTTTTTCGG
>JANOXW010000651.1:0-2017 GCA_031418635.1 Acidobacteriota bacterium | reverse complement strand
AATCATTTTGCTTAACATTGCCAAAAGGCGACCTTGATAAAATCCCGAAAGCATAGATTTATCAGCCCGTTCACCGTAAGTTTTTTGCAAAAGTTCGGTCAAAAGCGGACTTTCATTAGACGTAAATCTTTCCGCATAATGTTGAATTTCTTCGTTGATTATGTTCATTTGAAACTAATTGCTGATTAACATTCCTTTCGTTCCTTCCATAAATGCTTGGTCACCGACGGCTTGTCTTTGAGCAAATAGCTGTTTGGCATCTGCGCCCGCAACGTATCGAAGTTGGTCTTTGCCATCCGTCGCGGCTTCGTAAATAATGTCGGCGATCTGTTCGGCTGTCGAATAGTTTTTTTGGCGTTCAGGATTACCGAAAAATGTCATCATTTTACTCATCAATTCGTCATATTCGCTTAGTGCAGAAGCATCTGCCATATCGAGTGAACGTCCCGCAAAATCGGTTTTTATGCCGCCGGGCGAAACGGTTTTGACACCGACTCCGATTGTTTGCATTTCATACCAAAGCGATTCTGACCAACCTTCCAACGCCCATTTTGTCGCGTGATAAAGCGAAAACATCGGAAACGTGATTAAACCACCGATTGATGTAATCGTGATAAATAAACCGTCTTTGTTGGCGCGAAAATGCGGCAGAAATGATTTTGTAACGCGAATTACGCCAAGCAGATTTGTATTGAATTGTTTCGTAATTTGCTCATCATCAACCGCTTCTAAAACGCCCGCCAAACCGTAACCCGCGTTGTTCAAAACAACGTCAATTTTACCGAAATCCGTAATGGCTTTTTCTGTTGCTTCCGTGATTTGTTCGGGTTTTGTAACGTCCAATTTATAAAGTTTGACGTTTTCAAGTTTGCTTAATTCCGTTTCTTTTTCAGGCGTTCGCATCGTTGCTGCGACGTTCCAGCCGTTTGATTGAAAAAGTTTCGCCGCCGCTTTTCCAAGTCCCGACGACGCCCCTGTTATAAATATTGTCTTGCTCATAATTCTTTTCTCTTTTTTATCTTACGAAACGCCGTCAACCTTTGATTCAAAACGCAAACTTATCAAACTGTTTTGGTCGTCGGTGATTTCCAGCGCGTCTTCACTGCCGTCGGTGTCGTATTGCACGGCGATTCCGCGCACATTTGTAATAGTGTCTTTGGTTTTTTCGGCATTACTTTTGGTGCGGTCAATGCGGATGATTTCGACATTTTTCACATTGCCGTTGCTATGCAATAAAACGTCTTCGAGATGCGCTTCTTGTCCTTCTTCTTCGACTGCACCATCTTTTCGGAAAACGTCAAATCGCGCCCGCCGGTTGTTGTTTCGCATCGCAAATTCTTGTAAAAAACTTTCCCAATTTTCAGGGCTGATTATTTTTTTCGGTTCTCTCGGTTCACTCATAAATTTTCTCCTAAATTAAATTTTCACGACAATTTTGCCGAAGTGTGCGCCGCTTTCCATAAGTTTGAGCGCGTCTTTGACTTCGCCGAATTCAAAAGTTTTATCAATCACGGGCTTTAAATGATTATGCAAAGTCAACAGACGATTCATATCTTCAAACATCTGCCGTGAACCGACGAAAATTCCGTGCATTTTGATTGATTTTTGCAAAACTTTGACGGGATTTATACCGTCGCCGCTTGATAAAACGCCGATGACGGCGATGTGTCCACTCATTTTTACGGCGTTGACCGATTTCGGCAAAGTGCCGGCACCACCGACTTCGACAATGTGGTCAACGCCGCGTTTTTCGGTCAATTCCAAAACCGCTTTGTCCCAATCTTCGGTTGTTTTGTAATTGATCAGATCGTCTGCGCCTAAACTTTTGGCGCGGACGAGTTTTTCATCGCTTGAAGATGTGATAATCGTTCTTTCGCCATAAACACTTGCAAATTGCAGTCCGAAAATCGAAACTCCGCCCGTGCCTTGCAGTAAAACCGATTCGTGTGATTTGAGCGAACCCGAACAAAAAAGCGCGTTATAAGCCGTAACCGCCGCGCACGGCAAAGTTGCCGCT
>JANOXW010000650.1:0-2667 GCA_031418635.1 Acidobacteriota bacterium | reverse complement strand
AAAAAAATTGGAGTTTCCGACCTTCGACGAAACTCCGATAAAGGAGAGTTACAATGAAAAAATTAAATGTGTTGAAAACAAAAAAAGGCATCGTCTTGATGCTTTCGGTTCTGGTGTTGGGATTGGCGGGAATTTTCTGGATGAGCAATTCGGGACTTGCCAAAAAACAGGAGCAGGGCAGACGAACTTTATTGCCGCGCCCCACCGCTTTGTCGGAAGAGCAAAATAAGGAAATTTTTCTCAATGAAAGAGATTCAGGTCGCAACGGATTTATCGTGGACATTGCGGAAAACGGAACAATGTTTCTTCCTGATGAAACTCCCGCTTTCCCTGACGGATTTCCGGCTTATGGCACTGAGTTTATTACTCAAGGCTATATTTATCCGGCGGGAACGCTCAACGGCACAAACGGGACGAATGTGGACGGCAGTCCTGAATTTCCGGCTTTGGTCATCGGACGTTGGACGTGCCGCGGCTGGTTTATTGGCGAGGGAGCACACAGCGTTACAGGTCCATGGGTGATTACGCACCAATACTTGGATTTCGACCAAACTTTCGGAAAAACTTCGATAACCAATGACGGCTATGAACTTGTTGATTTGTTTATTCCAGTCAAACGGGCAATCACGGGCGGCACTGGCATTTATGCCAAATCGAGAGGCGATGCCAGCCAGGTTCTTTTGGGCTTTAACGCGAGTTTCGGAGCCAGTCTGCGCGTCAAATTCAACATCGTTCCGGCAGTTGATTAGTGAGTTTGTCAAAACCGCCTGCGCTAGCGGGCGGATTCTCTCATCCCTAAAACCCGCCCACTACTGCTCAAGGAAAACGCCAAACCTGAAAATCTGCGCCGTCTGATTCCTGCCTGCGTGCCGAGTGGCAGACCGCTGCCAACTTTTCAATAAAGACGCTGTTTCATATTAAAATGCGGTAAAACTCCCACAAAAATTCAAAGGAAATTATTTCTCATCTAACAAGTTCCCGGCATTTTTTAGAATTTGTTGTAAAAAAATCATTTGTTCAGTAATATTTCAAACCTTCACACATTCACCGCGTTTGATAAATTGTCCGCTGCCTTTATCAACCAAACATTCGCCGTTTTCGATGACGACGCGACCGCGAGACAAAACGGTTTCGACTTTGCCTTTAATGCGTTTGCCTTCGTAGGCGCAGTAATCCACATTCATATTTTGGGCTTCGAGCGTCAAGGTATGTTCTTTTTCGGTGTCGAAGATCACGATGTCGGCATCCGAACCGACGGCGATGGTGCCTTTTTTCGGGAACATTCCGAACATTTTGGCGGCGGCGGTGGAAGTCAGTTCGACAAAGCGGTTTAGCGAAATTCGGTTTTCGACGACTCCGCCGTTGTAGATCAGTTCCATTCGATATTCCACTCCGGGCGCACCGTTCGGGATTTTTGAAAAATCATCGCGTCCTAATTCTTTTTGGTCTTTCATACAAAACGGGCAATGGTCGGTGGCGATTATTTGCAAATCGTCCATCTTTAAGCCTTTCCACAATTCCGCGTGATTATGCCGTTCGCGCAGAGGCGGTGTCATCACATATTTCGCGCCGTCCCAACCGTCGCCGTAATCGTCAATCGAGAGGAAAAGATATTGCGGACAAGTTTCGGCAAACGCAGGGATTCCACGATCACGCGCCTGTCGAACTTGGTTGAGCGCGTCGGTGCAGCTTAAATGCACGATATAAACGGGTGTTTCCGCCATTTCCGCGAGCGCAATCGCACGATGAACGCCTTCGGCTTCGGCGATAGTCGGGCGCGTCAAAGCGTGATATTTCGGCGCGAGTCTGCCTGGTTCCTTAAATTTTTTGATGATTTCGTTGATGACGATGCCGTTTTCGGCGTGCATACAAACCAATCCGCCGCGTTCGCCCGCCGCCGACATCGCCCGAAAAATCGTCGCGTCGTCCGACAAAAACACGCCCGGATACGCCATAAATAATTTGAAAGACGTGATGCCTTCGTCCATCAATTTGAACATTTCGGATTTGTTTTTGTCTTCAAAATCAGTCGTAATCAGATGAAAACCGTAATCAATGATGGCTTTCCCTTCGGCTTTCGCGTGCCATTTATCCGCGCCGAGCAGCATTGATTCGCCCTTGTTCTGCACCGCGAAATCAATAATCGTCGTCGTCCCGCCAAACGCCGCCGCACGAGTTCCGGTAAAAAAATCGTCGCTCGATTCCGTTCCGCCAAACGGCAATTCCATATGTGTATGCGGATCAATCCCGCCCGGAATAACGAGTTTTCCAGAAGCGTCAATCACCTTATCAACTTCCATCTCCAGCGTCTTGCCAATGACCGAAATCTGTTCGTCTTCGATTAAAATATCCGCGCGGTAATCGTCAACCGCCGTTACAATTCGTCCGTTTTTGATTAGTGTCTTCATAGTTTTGTATCTTTAGTTAAATTTACGTTATTATCAAATTGTTATGAATTATACAACTACCGCAATTTACGAAAATGGTTTGCTTCGCCCGATTATTCCGCTTGATTTGCCAGAGCATTCGGAAGTTGAAATAACGATTCAGATAAACGATGATTCACTTCGTTCAAAAGTCAGCAAAGCATTGAAATTAGAAAATCCGTCGAACAAAACGGAAGATGTGATTTCAAATAAAAGACGCGAAGAACTTGCAAAAATTTTC
>JANOXW010000649.1:0-2314 GCA_031418635.1 Acidobacteriota bacterium | reverse complement strand
ACTGGCAAGTTTCTCAATCTCGAAATATGGCGCACAGACTGGAAACGACGCGTTATATTTTCCAGACGCGGGAAACGGCATCCGCCTGAACGGACAAAATGTAACAGGCAACGATCCGAACGACGCGAATGTGCCGAATTCGGTCGCTATTCAGCAAGGCTATGTTCAGCATTTAATCAATCGTTGGGGAAACGCTAATAACAACGGCTTGCGCTACTACATTCTTGATAACGAACATTCAATTTGGTTTTCGACGCACCGCGACGTGGCACCGACGGGCGCGACGATGGACGATGTTTTCGCAAAAATGCGTGATTATGCGGAAATGATCAAAAATAATGATCCGAATGCACAGGTTATCGGACCGGAAGAATGGGGTTGGGGCGGTTATCGGTATTCGGGCTTTGATCAATGGTATTCGCCGCTGAACAATTGGGCGACTCCCGACCGCGCCGCGCACGGCAATATGGATTACACGCCGTGGCTTTTGCAACAGTTCAAAAATTACGAAACGCAAAACAACGGACGCAGGATTTTAGACATTTTCACGCTTCACATTTACCCGCAGGGCGGCGAAAGCGGCAACGATGTTACGCCCGGCGATTCAGCAAAAACGCAATCGCTCGACGCGCTCGCTGTGGGACGTGAACTACACCGACGAAAGTTGGATAAATGATAAGGTAAAACTCATTCCGCGAATGAAAGATTGGGTTTCGCAATACTATCCGAACACGAAGATCGGCGTTACGGAATACAATTGGGGCGCGGAAAATCACATTAACGGCGCGACGGCGCAAGCCGATGTTCTCGGTATCTTCGGGCGTGAAGGAATGGATTTAGCGACGCGCTGGACAACGCCCGATACGACGACTCCAAGCTACAAAGCGATGAAAATGTATCGCAATTACGATGGACAAAACAAAGGTTTCGGTGAAACAAGCGTGGCGGCAACCGTGCCGAATCCTGACGAAGTTGCGGCTTTTGCGTCGGTTCGTGCGAGCGACGGCGCGTTGACTGTGATGGTCATTAACAAAGTTGAAACTTCCGCGACGACCACGCTCAATCTTGCCAATTTTGCCAATAACGGCACATCGCAGGTGTGGCAATTGACAGCCGCCAATCAAATAAACCGGCTGGCAGACGTTTCCGTTACCAACAATGCGCTAAATGTTACACTTCCGCCGCAAAGCATTTCGCTTTTTGTCGTCGGCGCGGTGCAGATTACGAGTCCGACCAATCTGAACGGCATCAAATTAGGGAATTCCGTCAAACTCGATTGGCAGGATAACACGCCGGACGAAGACGGTTTTACCATCGAACGGGCGGTTGGCGACAGCGCGGAGTTTGTGCCGATTTTTAGAACCAACGCGAATCAAACAAGCTATCGGGCGGGGATAAAATACGGCAGTTATTCGTTCCGCGTGAAAACGATGCGTGGCAGCGCGTCTTCAAATCCGTCCAATGTTGTACGTTTAGGCAGACAATAGCCGCTTTTCCAAGATTAATCCTCTAATTGAAACCGCATAATGCGTTCTGCGAGGTCAATTCTGCCCCAGAGTTCGGAGATGAACATCTTGAAACCGGCGATGTTTATCCAGTATTTGTCAGGAATCGTTTCGTCTTTGTTGATCGGTTGGACAATGATGATGCCCAGCAAACCGCCGATGAGCGTGTTGGGCAAAAAACATCTGTTAGCTTTGATTTCAAACGAACTTTTGGAGTTGATGGCAAATTCCGACGGCAATTTTCCCATCATCAGCGTTTGATTGATGATTAACAGAATGATTTCGTCCGCGCCGTGATTGACGTTAAAGCGCGGTGCTATTCTTTTCACGCCGAACGGCACGTTCAACGGCAGCGGCAACGCTTCGGGCAGGCTCATAAAGGGAATTAAATGCCAATTTCCTCTCACGAATTGTTGATAATCGCCGTCCGCCAAGTCAGATTTGCCGACGGCTTTGCAAATCGTTCCGCCAATCGCCGCGCAAGCTGCGGCAAACGCCAACTCGTGCAAACCTTTTTCCATAAGATCAACCGCTTCCTGAATATTTTCTCCGACTGTCATCATTACGCCTCCGATTTTTGCAATTTTCTAGTGAAATTATACTCCGAAATAGCTTCTCCGACTAAATTATTTTCACTATCTCTGCATTTTTCAGTGATGCAAAACTATTTCTTTTCGCTACAAAATAGTTTTGTATCACTATGAAATCATTTCATACCACTACGAAATCATTTTGTAGTGATACAAAATAGTTTTGTATCACTAAGAAATCACTTTATAGTGGTATGAAATGATTTCATACCACTATAA
>JANOXW010000648.1:0-8625 GCA_031418635.1 Acidobacteriota bacterium | reverse complement strand
CATCATTTTGTCGTCTTTCATCATTTTGTCATCTTTCATTTTGTCATCTTTCATGTTGGAATTTTTGTCCATCATTTTGTCATCTTTCATGGCGTTGTTCGCCGTGTTCATAGCAGTATTTGCCGCGTTCATAGCGGTATTCGCTGCATTCATAGCGTTATTTGCCGCATTCATAGCGGTATTTGCCGCGTTCATTGTTTTGTTAACATTAGCATTCGGGGTGGTTGCTGAATCGCAAGCCGCACCTAATGCACCTAAAATTAAAACTGCTGAAAGAGCTAAAGTCTTTTTCATTGTATTTTCTATTCTCCTGTCTTCTTCAAAGATTAAATTTATTTCTGCAACTGTTTTTTCAAACAGCCGTGTTCCAAACACTTTTTATGGAACATTGGTCAATATAGATTTCAAAATTGGTTTAGTCAACTCGAAAATGGCAAAAAAAACCATTTTTAGAAAAAAATATTAAATAATTTTTGTGGTAAATTCTGAAACATAGCTATTACTTGAGGAAAAAAAGATTTGTTGACTTCTTGTGTAATAAAAAGTTATTTTCAAATCAGAGATATTTTTCTCACTCACCTACCAAAAACACTCATTTAAACAAGATGAATAACTTCAAAACCAACATTTTTTTTCGTTCCAACTATCTTATTTTGGCAATTATCTCGCTGATTGCGTTAATTGCTACTTTTTTCGTATCAAATTTAAATCTTGGTTTCGAGATGAAATCAGCTATTTTTTTAGCCACGATATTTGTCTATTTATCTCTCTTTACAATGTTTTACGTACTGCAAAAGCGTTGGGCAGATAAATTGCGGCTTGAAAATGAATGTCGTCTTGCCGAAACGGAGATTGCCGACAGGTTGCTGGCACTTGAAGAAGCCGGCGAGTTTTTTAGCGCGTCGCTCAAATTTTCCGATATGTTTCGGCTAATTTCCAGTCGCGTCAAAGAATTGATTCCATTCTCTACCTGTGCGCTTTTTTTTATTGATGAAAAAAAAGCTAATTTGAAAATAGTTTGTGTCGTTGGCGAAAATGCGGAAAATTTGCTCAATTATGAAACGGATTTTGATAAAGGTTTGGCGGGAAAAACCTTTCTCGGTCAAACAACACGACATGAAGAAAAACTTTTATCAGATAGATTTGTTATTCCCGAAGTCGGCTTAAAAGGTTTGGAAACGGGTTTGGCTGTGCCACTTTTTCAGAACGGAGAAGTTTTCGGTGTGTTGACGCTTTACGGTAATAAAGAAATCAATTTTGATGAAAATTCGATTCAACTTATCGAAACTGTCGCTACACGGGTTGCGCCGTTATTTTTGAGTTCGATGGCGTTTGAACGGAGCATTACCAATGCTTTGACCGACGCGTTGACTAATTTGCCGAATGAACGCGCTTTTTTTCTGGTTTTGGAAAATCAAATTGCCGAATCTGAACGCAATCCCGAAACACGACCTTTAACCGTTTTGACGATTGACATCAAAAATTTTACCGGACTCAATCAAAAATTCGGACACGCGACGGGCGACCAGATGCTTGCTTTTACTGCTGATATTATCAAAGGACAATTGCGGCAGATGGATTTTCTGTCGCGTTCCAAAGGCGATGAGTTTCTTGCCGTTTTGCCGACTTCTTCCGAAACAATTGCTTTGGAAATTATCGAGCGCATCAAAAAACAATTCAACATATTTCCGTTTGAAATTTCCGCCGAAGAGAAAAATCATTTGCAATTAAACTTTGGCACGGCGAGTTTTGGAAAAGATGGCGAAACTGCCAACCAACTCTTGCAACGTGCATCTCTGCGGAAACAGCAGATGAAATCAGGACATAACAATAAAGTTTTATGGTTTTCTAAGGAATACGTCAATTAAAAGTAAAAAGTTAAGAGAGTTATCTGAAGTTTCATCTTGAATCCTTTATCTATTTGGATTTATGATTAAACTTCAATTTACTTTTACACATTTGCACTTTTTCACTTTTAAAACTATGGCGACAATTTCATTTTACGGCGGAGTCGGTTCGGTTACGGGTTCAAAATACTTGCTCGAATCAAACGGCAAGAAGGTTTTGGTTGATTGCGGACTTTTTCAAGGTTTGAAAGAACTGCGCGAAAGAAATTGGCAAGACCCGCCGTTTCGCGCTTCTGAAATTGACGCGGTGATTATCACACACGCGCACATTGACCACACCGGATATTTGCCGCGTCTGGTCAAACTCGGCTTTGCGGGCAAAGTTTTTACTTCACGCGCCACGGGCGATTTGCTTAAAATTTTATTGCCCGATTCGGGCAGATTGCAGCAAGAAGAAGCCGATTATCGCAACCGACATAATTTATCCAAACATTCGCCTGCGCTTCCGTTGTATGACGAAGACGATGCGAAAGACGCGCTCAAGCAAATCGAACTGGTGGCAAACGACGGTGCATTTGTCGAAATTTGCGAAGGCTTTCGCGCTTCGTTCAGCGTCGCCGGACATATTTTAGGCGCAAGTCAGGTTTTGGTTGAAATGGCTAATGCGCGGGAAAACGGCGAATCAATCAAATTTCTTTTTTCGGGCGATTTGGGACATTACGACCAACCGATTCTTAATGATCCGGTTGCGCCGCCCGCTTGTGATTATTTGATGTGCGAATCAACTTACGGCAATCGTCTGCACAGCGAAGTTCATTCCGACAAACAACTTGCCGACATTATCAACGAAGCCGAAAACCGCAATGCGCCAATTTTGATTCCCGCTTTCGCCGTCGGCAGAACGCAGGAGATTTTGTATTTGATACGCGAACTCGAAGAAGACAAGAAAATTCCGGTTTTGCCCGTCGTCGTAGATTCGCCGATGGCTTCGCAGGCAACGCAGGTTTATAATCGCTTTAACGAAGAACACGACCGCGAATATGCCAGCATTTTGGCGCGAAAAGTTCATCCGCTTCGCACGGGTTCGATGACGACGGCTTCAAGCCGCGATGAATCGAAAAAGTTAAACGATATGAGAGGCACACGAATCATCATCAGCGCGTCGGGAATGTTGACCGGCGGACGAGTTTTGCATCACGCGATGCGTGTTTTGCCCAACAAAGATGCGACGATAATCTTTGTCGGTTATCAAGCCGCCGGTACGACCGGACGCAGAATTTTGGACGGTGAACCCGAAGTTCGCATTATGAAAAGTTGGATTCCGGTGCGTTGCCACATCGAGAAAATCGAAGGATTTTCTGCCCACGCCGATTGGAAAGCGGTTTTGCGTTGGCTTTCGGGCTTAAAAGTTACACCAAAAAAAGTCTTTACAACCCACGGCGAACCCGAAGCCGCCGAAGCGATGGCACAACATATCCACGACGAGTATGGTTGGACGGTGGAAGTTCCGCATTATGGCGAAACGGTTGAGTTAGAGTAAAATAATAGAACTATGTCGGCTTTACCACAGAGAAACTATATTTCCGAAGAAGAGTATTTGGATATGGAAGAAGTTTCGCCCGTCAAACACGAATATTTCGATGGCGATATTTTTCAAATGGCGGGTGCGAGTGAAAAGCACAATAATATTGCCGGCAATATTTATGGCGAAGTTTATAACCAAGTTAAAAAACGCCCCTGCAAAGCATATCAAAATGATATGCGCCTTTTGGTCGAAAAAACGGGACTTTACACTTATCCCGATGTAATGGTTGTTTACGGAAAGCCTGAAATAAAAAAACATAAAGGCTTGGATAATATTCTGAATCCGACTTTAATCGTCGAAGTTCTCTCGCCTTCAACTGCCGATTACGACAAAGGCGCAAAGTTTGACCAATATCGAACGATAGAATCTCTTAAGGAATACGTCTTAGTTTGGCAAGACAAAAAGTGCGTGGCGCGTTATACAAAACAAGCCTATGACAGTTGGGTTTTACGCGATTTTATCGGCGAAGAAGTCGAAATTGAACTCGCCTCGATTGAATGCCGACTCACGATTGAAGATATTTATGACAAGGTTGATTTAGAACAATAATTTCACAATGACAAAAATCACGCATTTATTTTTTGACATCGGCGGTGTGTGTCTGAGCAACGGTTGGGATCGCGTTTCACGCGAACAATCAGCAAATCTTTTCGGCTATGATTTTGCTGAAAGCGATGAGCGACATACCAAAATACGTCCGCGATTTGAAATCGGCGAAGTTTCCCGCGATGATTATTTGGACGAAGTTATCTTTTATAAAAAACGTGAATTTTACAAAAAAGAGATTGTCGAATTTATGGAAAGCCAATCAATCGCGCATCAAAAATCGTTAGCCGTGTTGGAAATATTATGCTCACAAGGTAGCTATCATCTCTCGACTTTGAATAACGAGTCGCTCGAATTAAACGAATTTCGTATCAAAAAATTTGAATTATCAAAATACTTTACAAACTTTTTCAGTTCTTGCTACTTAAAAGTCAAAAAGCCCGAAACCGACATTTTTCAAACGGTTTTGCGGATAACACAAAAAAATGGCGAACACTGTCTTTTTATAGATGACCGCGAAGAAAATATCGAAGGCGCAAAAAAATGCGGATTTCAAACCCTGCATTTGCCGCTAGTGGACGATTTAGAGAAACTTTTGCTGGGAAAGGGAATTTTGTAAAACTTAAATTTTAGATCATAGAGATTAACCAATTTGCTGTTTCAAGTTGATTTTTAACATTCCCAACATTGATTACAGTTATACTTCCAAACTTGTAGCATTCATTTTTGGGTAGTGAAAGTAATGCTGAGGAAAAATCAGTAACGGATGGACGCTAATAAACGCAGGTTTAATTTTGATTTATCAGCGTCCATCCGTTACTAAAAAATAGATTGCAGAAAATAGCATTACTTTTGGTTCACTACCCCGAATTCTTTTAGTAATTCTTTATAAAAATTTATGTATTCCAAAATTCAAAATCAATTAGAAAAACAATTAAACGAAATCAGAGAAGCAGGGCTTTATAAATCTGAGCGCGTTATCGAAAGCCCGCAAGACGCACGGATTGAGGTGGCAAACCAAACCGTCTTGAATATGTGCGCCAATAATTATCTCGGTTTAAGCGATCATCCGGCGATTGTCGAAGCAGCGCATCGGGCGTTGGATGATTGGGGTTACGGGCTTTCCTCCGTGCGATTCATTTGCGGGACGCAGACGATTCATAAGGAACTTGAAGCGAAAATCAGCGAGTTTTTGAGGATGGAAGACACGATTCTTTATACATCCTGTTTTGACGCAAACGGTGGACTTTTTGAAACGATTTTGGCGGAAGAAGACGCGATTATTTCCGACGAACTCAATCACGCGAGCATTATTGATGGTGTTCGGCTTTGCAAAGCACAGCGGTTTCGATATAAAAACGGCGATATGAACGACCTCGAAGAAAAGTTGAAAGAAGCCGCCAATGCGCGGACGAAAATGATTGCGACGGACGGCGTTTTTTCGATGGACGGTTACATTGCCAAACTCGACGTAATCTGCGATTTGGCGGAAAAATATGACGCGATGGTAATGGTTGATGATTCGCATGCTGTCGGATTTGTTGGCAAAACAGGGCGCGGAACGCACGAATTTCATAATGTGATGGACAGAATTGATGTCATCACAGGAACGCTTGGCAAGGCTTTGGGCGGCGCAAGTGGAGGTTATACTAGTGGCAAAAAAGAAATTATCGAACTCCTGCGCCAGCGTTCGCGCCCGTATCTATTTTCAAATTCGGTCGCGCCTTCAATCGTTGGTGCATCCATCGCGGCGATTGATATGCTCAATTCTTCAACCGAACTGCGTGATAAATTGCAGGAAAACACAAAATTTTTCCGCTCTGAATTGGGCAAGATCGGACTCGAAGTTTTGCCCGGCGAACATCCGATTATTCCTGTGATGTTCGGCGACGCGACTCCGGCGGTGAAAATGGCGGAACTGCTGTTGCAAAAAGGAATTTATGTTATTCCTTTCTCATTCCCCGTTGTCCCGAAAGGCAAAGCGCGAATCCGAACGCAGGTTTCGGCGGCGCATTCGATTGAAGATTTGCAGTTTGCGGTTGAAAAATTCGCCGAAGCCAAAATCGAACTTGCTATCTAAAAAATGCGCGAAGTTATTTGATAAACTTCGCGCATTTTAATTTTAAATTATATGCAAACTACGCAGTTGTTTGATTGCTGATTGCGTCTTTGGCTTGACCTGCCAAAACCGCGAAAGATTCGGGTTGTTTGACGGCTAAATCGGCGAGAACTTTACGGTCGAGTTCAACACCCGCGAGTTTTAAGCCGTGCATAAATTGCGAATATTTCATTTCGTTCAAACGGCACGCCGCGTTGATGCGGACAATCCACAATTTGCGAAAGTCGCGTTTTTTCAGTTTTCTGCCCGTGTAGGCAAAGTTCAATGCTCGTTCAACCGACTCTTTCGCCTGACGATACAGTTTCGATTTCGTTCCGCGATAGCCTTTGGCTAAAGCTAATATCTTTTTGCGCTTTTCGGTGCGCTTGTTACCACGTTTTACTCTTGGCATTTTTTCACTCCTTATCAGTCGTTTGATTTTGGATTTTAGATTTTGGATTTTGGATTAAACGCAAACATCTTTGTTACTCTTGAAATCCAAAATCTAAAATCCAAAATCCAAAATCGATTAGTTTCTTCCATACGGCAACATCGCCTCGACGCGCTTTTGGTCGCCTTCGGACACTAATGTATCCTTATCCAATTTGCGTTTTCGCTTCGATGTTTTCTTCGTTAAAATATGACGGGCGTGCGATTTTCCGCGTTTGATTTTGCCTGTGGCAGTAAATCGGAAACGCTTTGCCGCGCCTTTATGTGTTTTAAGTTTTGGCATAATTACTCCTTTTTATTTAATGGTGAATGGTGAACGGTGAATGATGAATGTTTATAATTTCTTTAATTAACCATTCACCATTTACAATTCACCATTACTTCGCTTTCTTCGGCACTAAAATAATAAACATTTGATAGCCTTCCATTTTTGGCGTTACTTCGACATCAGCAATATCCGCTACATCGTCGCGCAGTTTGGCGAGCAGATTTGCGCCGAGTTCGCGGTGCGTCATTTCGCGTCCGCGAAAAGCGATGGTGGCACGAACTTTGTCGCCGTCGGTAATCCAACCGCGGGCGCGTTCCATTCGATAGCCGTAGTCGTGGTCGTCGGTTCCGGGGCGGAATTTGATTTCCTTAACTTGTACCGTAACCTGTTTTTTCTTTGCTTCCGCCGCTTTTTTCTTTTCTTCGTAAAGAAATTTGCCGTAATCAATAATGCGGCAAACGGGCGGTTTGGCATTTGGCGCAACTTCCACCAAATCCTTGCCTTCTTCACGCGCTCTTTTTACTGCGTCCCGCGAATCCATCACGCCGAGTTGTTCGCCATCTTCGTCAATCACACGTACCGAAGGAACTCTGATGCGTTCATTCGTGCGGTGAAGCGGACCTCTGAACCGCGGTCCGCGATTTTTGTTGTATCTACTTGCTATTTTTCTACCTCCAATTTTATAGTTCGTTGAATTTATTGAGTTTATTGAGAAAGAATCTCAATAAACTCAATAAACTCAACGAACTCAAAGAGCGCGGCTATTCTTCAACTTTCGCGCCATTTCTATAAATTCTTCCAGACTCATCTGTCCGATGTCGCCCTGTTTTCTCTCGCGCACGGCGATTTTGCTTTCTTCTAATTCTTTGTCGCCCAAAACTACCATAAACGGAATTTTTTGTAGTTGCGCTTCACGAATCTTTGCCCCGATTTTATCAGATTTTGTGCTGACTTCAACGCGAAAACCCGCATCTTTTAATTCTTTGCCGACTTTTTCCGCGTATTCGTTGATTCGGTCGGTAATTGGCAAAACTGTTATTTGCACAGGCGCAAGCCAAAACGGAAACGCGCCCGCGTAATGTTCAATCAAAACGCCGAAAAATCTTTCAACCGAACCGAGCAATGCACGATGAACCATTATCGGGCGATGTTTTTGTCCGTCGTCGCCGATAAATTCGAGTTCAAAGCGTTCGGGCAAATTGAAATCGAACTGCACAGTCGAAAGTTGCCACAAGCGTCCGATTGAATCTTCGACTTTTATATCAATTTTCGGACCATAAAATGCGGCTTCGCCTTCGATGCGTTCATAGCCGATTTCGCGCCGATTCAACGCGCTAACTAAAGCCTGTTCAGCATTTTCCCAATCGGCATCAGAACCCAAATAACCTTTGTTTTCCGCGCCGCCACGCACCGAAAGTTCGACTTTGAAATTCTCGAAACCGAAAGTTTTGAAAACATCGTAGGCAAAATCAACACACGCGCCGACTTCATCGGTAACTTGGTCGGGACGACAGAAAATATGCGCGTCGTCTTGTGTAAATCCACGAACACGCATCAAACCGTGCAAAGTTCCTGACAATTCGGCGCGATAAACTGTTCCAAGTTCGGCATAACGAAGCGGCAATTCACGATAAGAACGCGGATGCGATTTGTAGATTCCGATGTGAAACGGACAATTCATCGGTTTCAAACGAAATTCGATGTCTTCGCCGAATTTTGGCGGCATACCGACAGGTTCAAACAGTCCGTCAGCATAATTTTCTTCGTGTCCAGAAGTTTGCCAAAGTTGTCGCTTGGCAATGTGCGGCGTGAAAACCATTCCATAGTCGCG
>JANOXW010000647.1:0-6025 GCA_031418635.1 Acidobacteriota bacterium | reverse complement strand
TTTTTCAAGTTGAACTACGCGATGGTTTCCGTGCTGATTGATGACCAAATTTCCTTTTTCGTCCAATGTCAAACCGTTTGAGCCGGGCTGACCGTATTCGGCAATGTCCGCGCCCGAATAACCGCTTGGAGTGCGGAAAACCGATAATTTTCCGTCCTTTGAATATTTGTAAATAATGTTTGAATTCGGGTCGCTGAATAGCAAACCGTTATTTGTCCAAATCGGACCTTCGGTAAATTTGAAACCTTCGGCGAGTTTGAAAATCTTCGGATTCGCACCGACGATTTTTTCTATCGCGTCGTCCGTTTTGACAATTTCGACATTAACTTCGCTTGGCGTAATCGCAATCGGATTTATGTCGCCTTTGTAAAATTCAAGGCGAGCTTCGCGCACCCAAATAAAATTGGTCGGCGGATTTGAAATCGGACCGTTGATGCCGAAAACGGCGAGTTGAATTTGCTGTCCGGCTTTGACATTTCGCCCGATAACAAGACGATTCGGCGCGTTCCAACCCGCAACAACCGAGCCGCCTTTTTGTCCCAAAAAGCGCGAAATCTCTCCGTTCACCCAAACTTCCGCGTAATCGTCTAATGCGGTTTGAAATACAACAGTTGTGCCGTTGGTGTCAAAACCGTTGATATTTTCGGGAATTGTAATGTTGATGCGATACCAATTAAACGAAATGCGCCCGTTGCCGCGACGTTTGACTAAATCTGTCGGCGCAACCGTTTCCCAATTCGAATCGTCAAAACCCGCAACTCCGGCGTGTGGCGTGTAATCGTAAGTTTTGACCGCGTTTCCCGTCGGTTGATTGTCCGCGCCCGCCGATTTAAAATCGGTTTCAATAATGCGCGTGTCGCTGTATTTCCACGCGCCTTTGACCATTTTTGCGCCTTCAACAGTCGCCAAATCAATCATTGTTTCCGCTTTGCCGTTTGGCACATCTTGGGCAAAAACCGCGAGCGAAAAAAGAATCGTAAATAAAATTGCTGTAATAATTTTCATAACCAAAACTCCTTTAAATAGTGGAAAATGGAAAGTGGAAAGTGGAAAATTATTCATCACATTTTCCGTTTTCCACTTTCCATTTTCCGTTCTCTTATCGAACTTTCACAACGTAATACAAAAACGTGCCGTCAACCTTTTTAACCCAATGCGGAACGCCTTTCGGGATAATCACGACATCGCCTTTTTGAAGTTGACGAGTTTCGCCGCCGTCAATCATCGAACCGCGAAATTCGTTTGGCGCAACTTGTTTCGGGTCAACCGATTTGCCGCCTGTAACAAAAGTCGCCGTGCCGTCCAAAACATAAATAATGTCGGTGTCGAGTTCGTGAACCTCGCTCATTCCCGATTTTTCACGCCGCGAAGCGTGAACCATATAATTTTCGTTGTTGCTTCCGTCTTCCAAAACCGCGCCTTTCGCAAATGCGGCTTTGACCATTTCAGCGTCGAAAAACATTACGGCGGAAGTTTTGGCATCACTCAAAAAGTTTGCGCCGGCGATTGCTAATTCTTCGTCTTGCTGTGCGCTCATCGCGCCCGAAACGCCGACTCCACCGACGATTTGACCGTCAATCATAATCGGCACTCCGCCTTGCAGCGGTGTAAAATCTGGCAGTGCAACCATCGCCGTGCGTCCGTTTTTGATAATGTCTTCAAAAACTTTGGTCGGACGTTTGAACATCACGGCAGTTTTCGCTTTGCCGATAGAAATATTCGCGCCAGCCGAAAAAGTTCCGTCCAATCTTTCTAATGCCATCAAATTTCCACCGTCGTCAACCACCGCAATCACGCCGCCCGGCGCATTGTTTTTTTTCGCATAATCCTTTGCCGCCGCGATAACTTGCCGTGCGCCTTCGAGCGTCAAAGTCTTTTTATCAGAAACTTGCGCCATTGCCGAGACAATGAAAATTGATAAAATAAAGTTGATAAACCCGATATGTTTCAAAATGTTTTTCATAAAATTTCTCCTTTTGAAAGTTTAAAAGTGAAAAAGTGAAAAAGTTTAAAAGTGGTAGTTCAAATTTCAATCATTCTTTTTCACCTTTTCACTTTGTTATTCTTGCGAAATCGTAATTCGCAATACTTCTTTCGTGTTTGGATAAGTAAAACCGTCTTTTACTAAATTGACCACACCGTTTTCTGTTTCACCGGTGTTTGCCGCTTTTTGTCGTGGACCTTGGTCAGAACCGATGCCCGGTGCTTGATTAACTTCCGTTCCTGCGTCCCACAGCAAAAACTTATCGGTGATGTCGCCGCTTATTGCATTGCCGTTTTTATCGAACAATTCGATTGCTCTTTCGGGTGCAAAAAACAAATCGTTCGATTGTCCATACATCGCAATAAAATCGAGTTTTTTGTTTCCGTTCGACGTAAATTCAAATTCAAACGCGCCGCCGGAAAATATCGGAGCAGGTTTGTCTGCACCAATCGGCGTGCTAAAAATTCCCATAAAAAAAGAGCCGACTTTGGTTAATAATTTGTTGGCTAAAACTTTCGGGTTGCCGTCTTCGGCTTGTGCTTCGAGTCCGTCGTTTGCCCGTTTGCCAACTTTAAAAAATGGTGCGTCGGAATCGCTCAAAACAAATAAACCAGGCGATAACGCAAACGGATATTTCGTGCCATTCTTTGCTGTCAAACCTTCCGCATTGGAAATGTTTTCAATCCGAACTTTGAACTTCACTTCGTTTCGCTTAATTGTGTCAAACGCCACAGCGTTTGCCTGAAATCCCAATATCAACGCCACCAAAACGGCTGATACGACTAATAATTTTTGTTTCAACATTTCTAAATCTTTCTCCTAAAATCAAAAAAATAATTTCACGCCGCGAAAATCTTCGCTTTGTTTCAGCCCATTTATTCCGCTTTTACGATTGATTATTCCAAACAAAAATTTGGTAAATATTTTTCAAGTTTGTTGAAAACATTCTTATAAGCAATTTGTGTGTGTGTATTCGTCTAACAAATGATCAAGGTCAATCAAAGCAAACTCCAACTGACCAATAACTATTTTAAGAGAAGGAGCGTGTAATTTTATGTTAGTCGCAATGGAAGGAAGTTCCCCTACTATTTTGGGGGAAAACAATAGAAAATATTATGTTTGGTTGGCTTATCTAACAACCAAACAAAACCCTGCATTATATATTCCCGGACCGGCAGCCATTTCTTGGAGTTTTAGTGCTATCAACATTAGAACAATGGCTAATGAGGCAACTCGATTTATTAAATAAATGAAGGGTTCAATCTTTTTAATTGGATGGAGTCGCGGTGCGGCGGCGTGTATTCAGGTGGCACTTGATCTCAAAAGGGCTGGATTTGAAAAACAAATTGATGCGATGTTTTTATTTGACCCAGTTGACCAAGACGGTTCGACCGGCGATTTTCTCAATACAATACCAAGCAACGTAACTAATTGTTATCGGGCAAAAGCCATCAAGAAAGAGGGAATTTGGGCAACCGTGTTTCCTACCTGCGGTAACTTTGCTGAAAAGGGAGTCAATTTCGTTTCTCAGGATTTCAATACAACCCATGGCGGCATCGCAGGGACCGAAGGCGGAACAAAAGGCGATGCTGGTGCCGGAAACTGGATGTGGACTAATATGGCAAAGCACCAAGTTTTGTAAAAAAAAATTGTCTGCCAAAATTTATTATTCGATGGCATTTTCAATCAAAAGCGTATTCGGCACAGTGATTTCGCGTCCGTCGCTTTCGGTGATCGTCGTAACCGAACCGATGGCGACGACTTTCCCTTTTATTCTCTGAATTGCGACTTCCCAGAACACTTGAAACCTTTTTTTATCTCGCCCGTAATAACCGATATCTAACCTTCCAAAAATTTTAAGGAGAATAAAAAATGCGTATATTTAGTTTTCGACTTGCAACGGCTCTGACTGTTTTGCTGGCATTTTGCGTTTCAATTTTGGCGCAGAATAATGGTTTCGACATAACCCGAATGGACAATTCGGCGGATGCTTGCACCGATTTTTTTCAGTATTCTAACGGAACTTGGCTTAAAAACACCGAGATTCCCGCCGCTTATTCGCGGTGGGGCAGTTTTAATGTTTTGGCGGAAAATAATAACAATACTTTAAAAGGTATTTTAGAAGATGCTTCCAAAAGCAGTGCATCAGCAGGCAGCGATGCCCAACTTATCGGCGATTTTTACGCGGCGTGTATGGACGAATCAGGCATCGAAAAAGCCGGTATTTCGCCGCTAAATTCATATTTCAAACAGATTGACAGCATAAAAAGCGTCAAAGATTTACAACATCAAATCGCTGTTATGCACAATTTGGGAATTCCTGCATTATTCGGCTTCGGCGGCGGTCCTGATATAAAAAACAGTACGACGACGATTGCCAATGCCGGGCAAGGCGGATTGAGTTTGCCGAACCGCGATTATTATACGAAAGGCGATGAAAAATCGGCGGAAACACGCGCTAAATTCAGAGAATATATGACGAATATGTTCAAACTGATCGGCGATGACGATGACGCGGCGCGGCAACACGCTTTTAGTGTGATGCAGTTGCAGACGCGGCTTGCTAACGCTTCAAAAGCTCCGGTCGAGTTACGAAATCCTGATGCGCGTTACAATAAAGTAACTTTGACACAAGCCGCCGACGTTACACCGAATTTTTCGTGGACTAATTATATGGCGACGCGAAATGTGCCGACGTTGACGGAATTTAATCTCGGTCAGCCCGAATTTTTCAAAGAAGTCAATAAAATGATGACCGAAATTCCGCTTGAGCAATGGAAAACATATCTGCGTTGGATGTTGATCAATAATGCCGCACCGCGTCTTTCAAGTACGTTTGTTAATGAAAATTTCAATTTCTACGGCAAGACTTTGCAAGGCACAAAGGAATTACAACCGCGTTGGCGACGTTGTGTCGCTGCAACCGACGGCACGGTCGGCGAAGCACTCGGACAGGAATTTGTCAAAAAAGCCTTTACGCCCGAAGCAAAGAAGCGAATGGGCGAACTGATTGACAATCTTTTTGCGGCTTACAAAGAACGCATTCAGGAACTAGATTGGATGAGTCCTGAAACTAAAACCAAAGCGTTGGCAAAACTCGGCACGTTCAAACGCAAAATCGGTTATCCCGATGTCTTAAAAGGTTATGCAGGATTGAAGGTTGACCGCAACTCTTATTTTCTGAACGATTTGCGCTCAGACGAATTTGAACTTAAACGCAACATTCAAGAAATCAACAAGCCGGTTGACCGCACCCGTTTTGGAATGACACCGCCGACGGTCAACGCTTATTATTCGGGAGTTTTCAACGAAATAGTTTTCCCGGCAGGAATTCTGCAACCGCCGTTTTTCAACTTCTCGGCTGACGATGCCATCAATTACGGCGCAATCGGCGCAGTCATCGGACACGAAGTTACGCACGGGTTTGACGATCAAGGCAGTAAGTTTGATTTCGAAGGTAACTTCAAAAATTGGTGGACGGACGAAGATCGCGCCAAATTTGATGAACGCGCAAGTTGCGTCGCTAATCAGTTTGACGGTTACGAAGTCGCCAAAGGTTTGAATATGAACGGAAAATTAACGCTTGGCGAAAACATCGCCGACCTTGGCGGTTTGACGATGGCGTATAATGCTTTTGAAAAATCTTTGGAAGGCAAACCGCGTCCTGAAAACATTGACGGTTTCACGCCCGAACAAAGATTTTTCTTAGGTTGGGCGCAAGTTTGGGCGGCAAAAGCCACGCCGGAAGCCGAAAGACTGCAAGTTTTGGGCGATCCGCACGCGCTTCCGCGTTGGCGCGTTAATGGTCCGCTGTCAAATTTACCGGTGTTTGCAAGTGCTTTTAGCTGCAAATCGGGCGATACGATGGTGAAAGAAAATTCTTGTAAAATCTGGTAGTAATTAACCCAAGTTGCTAGTTAGTGATATTTGAAAAAAATAGAAGTCTTCCCCTAAAATTTTGTTACCAGACAAATAAAAAGGAGAAGACTTCCAATGTGCCAAAGCACCTTTGCAATATACTGTTTTTTGGATGATTTGCTC
>JANOXW010000646.1:0-3035 GCA_031418635.1 Acidobacteriota bacterium | reverse complement strand
AATAAGTTTGTTAATCATAATTTTGTCCTTTGTCCTTTGTCCTTCGTCCTTTGTCCTTTGTTCTCTGATTAAAAAAAAACAAAGGACAAAGGACGAAGGACGAAGGACAAACACTATTGCACATTTACGGGCAGTGTAAATTTACCTTTGCCGGCAGAACCTTCGTAAGCGATTTGGGCTTGCCATTCGCCCGCCATTTCAATATTGATCTTGCCGCGATAAATGCCCGGCGTGTTGGTTGCGGTCAATGTCGCCGAATTGTTCATCACGGGCATTGTTCCCATCGCGGGCATATTGTTGTTGTATGAAACCGCGCCGACATCAACCGGCTTGCCGGCAGCATCGGTAAAAGTCAACGTAAATTCCTCTGCGCCTTTTTTTAGAACGCCTGATTCATTGGCAATAGTCGCGGTCAGATTATTGCCCGCCGCAATGCTTTTGATAACTTTGCCCGGAGCCGGATTATCCGCAGAACTGCACGCCGCGCTCAAAACAATCAAACCGAAAAGCGATATAAAACCTGTCAACATAATATTTTTTTTCATTTTGTAATCTCCTGAATTTAAATAGAATTTTCCAAAGTTTGGGATTCAAACTTCAGTTTTGACAAACTAAAGTCTCAATTCCCTGCCTTCAAGACACGCGAAAAAAGTCTTGCACAGACGCACTTTGACTGTCAGCAAGACGCACTACGCCCGTTTAACTAAATTAGAAATGAATGATGTTGGATGTATTTTGGTTGGATTTTTGGTGAGATAATTTCGCGCTCAAACGAAACAACCGGCATCGAAACAGGTTTTTCTTTTTTGAATAACAGCGCAATTTGTTCGAGAATCGAATCGTTGATAGCGATTGATGAAGGCGAAAAATTAAACGTCGCGCCCAAAGTAGTGGGTGTAGGATTAGCGCAACTCAGCGCACAACATAATCGAGCCACGCTGATTGTGTGAGAATCGCAATCGTCTTTTTTCTGACAACATTCCATCGCCGATTTACCGTTTTCCATACTGCCCGAAAAAACGGACGTTCCCGCCAATAAGTTGACGGCGAGTGCGAAAAACAGTAAAAACGATGTCAGCCAATTTTTCATCTTCAATTTCACTATATTGAATAAGTCAAAACTATGTCAAGTTTATTCCATTTGCAAGAAAATCCTACAGCTCTTGCAAAGTCAGAGAAATTTTTGAACATTATTCTTGATGACGGTTGAGCGGGCGCAGAACTGTCGCCTTCCTGACCCACAATTTTCTGTAACTTGCTTGATAAAACTTTATCTTCTTTCAAGATGCGAGTTAAAAAGACCTGGTAAAACCAACAACATGTCAGAAAGAGTTATTTTGCGCCCGCTTCTTCTGACTTTGCAAGAACCCTAATTGTTAAAGAAGCATCTCAGTTTTTTTCTATTCTCTGATTTGTGTTATGTTAATTTCAAGGCGAAAAAATCTGATTATTCAAATTAAGGCAAAAATTATGTGTTTAGCAGTTCCGGGGAAAATTATTGATAAATTCGAGGCAAACGGAGTTCAAATGGGCAAAATGGATTTCGACGGCATTAACAAAAATATTTGTCTAGCGTATATTCCCGACATTGAAATCGGCGAATATGCGATTGTCCACGTCGGTTTTGCGATTGAAAAACTTGACGAAAAATCCGCCCTCGAAACGCTCGAATTATACCGCAATATGGGGTTTTTAGAAGAAGAACTCGGTTTCGAAGGAGAAAACAATGAAATATCTGCAAGAATTTCGTGATCCTACGTTAGCAAAAAATATTCTTTCGGAGATTCGCGCCACGGCAACGCAAAAATGGGCGATTATGGAAGTTTGCGGCGGTCAGACGCATTCGATTATTCGTCACGGCATTGACCAACTACTTCCTAGAAATATCGAATTGATTCACGGTCCGGGCTGTCCGGTCTGCGTAACGCCGCTCGATATGATTGACAAAGCTCTGGCGATTGCGGCAATGCCAAATGTGATTTTCTGTTCGTTCGGCGATATGTTGCGCGTTCCCGGCAGTGAAAAAGATTTGTTTCGCGTCAAAAGCGACGGCGGCGATGTTCGCACGATTTATTCACCACTGGACGCGCTGAAAATTGCCAAAGACAATCCTGATAAAGAAGTCGTCTTTTTTGGCATCGGATTTGAAACGACTGCGCCCGCCAATGCCATGACGGTTTTTCAAGCGCAAAAACAAGATTTGAAAAATTTTTCGCTACTTGTTTCGCACGTTCTCGTGCCGCCCGCGATTGCCGCGATTATGGAATCGCCGACCAACCGCGTGCAAGCCTTTTTAGCCGCCGGTCACGTCTGTTCGGTGATGGGTTACACACAATATCCGCCGTTAGTGGAAAAGTATAAAATCCCGATAGTTATTACGGGTTTTGAGCCACTCGATATTTTGGAAGGCATTCGCCGCGCCGTCGTGCAACTCGAAAACGGGTTGGCAAATGTTGAAAACGCCTATCAAAGAGTCGTTAATGTTGACGGTAATCATCCGGCACAAGCGATGATTGCGGAAGTGTTTGAAACTACTGACCGGGCGTGGCGCGGCATCGGCGTAATTCCACAAAGCGGTTGGCGTTTGACCGAAAAATATCGGGCGTTTGATGCTGAAGCAAAATTTGATGTCGGCGACATCAAAACCGTCGAATCGCCCTTGTGTCGAAGCGGCGAAGTTTTGCAAGGCATCATCAAACCGCACGAATGCGAATGTTTCGGCAATATCTGCACACCGCGCAAACCGCTCGGCGCAACGATGGTTTCGAGTGAAGGCGCGTGCGCGGCTTATTATAACTACGGACGCTTTGAACAGTTATCAGTAAACGGTTCGCAGTTATCAACGGCGAATAAATAAGCTAATTGATTACCTTACAAAAGTATAATAAAACTGATAAGTAACAAGTCCGAAATAAAGTGATGCAATAAAGAAATATTGCATCAAAAGAGAATGAGAGTAAAAAAAGAGTATTATGAAGCTGATTTTTTAGAGAAGCAAGTAAATTTTTATCGAAGTTTGCCGGAAAAACAGCGAC
>JANOXW010000645.1:0-1708 GCA_031418635.1 Acidobacteriota bacterium | reverse complement strand
AGACCAGACATACCAATTACCGTTCGAGGGACGAAAAACGGCATAATCCATCTTGGCATCACCGTCATAATTGCCCGGCACGGCAACATCGCCTGAAGAACCGAACTGATATGAAATAGTTGCACCATTACCCGATTGTTTGACATACCACGTTCCGTTGGATGATCGCCACACTGCGGCATCCGCCACCCCGTCGCCGTCATAATCACCCGAAACCGGCTTATCACCAGCTTGTCCGAAACCTGTAATAGTTTGGGTCGTGTTGTTGGAACTACGCTTGATTGTCCAAGTCGCGGTCGAAGCGGTAAAAACGGCTGAATCGGTTTTGCCGTCACCATCATAATCCGCCGGAGCAATAACCGAGGCGGCTGAACCGATAGAATTGGTTGAATATGAGCCGTTGGAACTGTTTTTGACTTTCCATTCAGTTGAAGCCACTTGCCAACGAGCAATATCCGCTTTGCCGTCACCGTCAAAATCAAATTTGACACTACCCGCCGCCAACATCGGTGGATTGGCAGTCGGATCGGTTGTCGTGGCGGACATTTTGAATAATGAGCTATTTGAAGACAAGAACAACAACGGGGAGATAAGCGGAGAAATAATGGATGAAACCGAAGAATAAACTTTACCGGAAACAGCGGGCGTTTTCGCTGTCGAAAATTCTTTGGGCAATGGTGGCGGATTAAATAACCCGGCAAGGTTTGAAAAACCGCTTGCCAATGAATTGTTTAGTGAAATTGCCGTTGAAAGCAGCGAATTGGAATTTGTGCCGGATGAAATAATAAATGGCTGTGGCGGTGCGCTCTGGATAATCGGGACAGCCGGAATTGCCGGTGTTTTGGCAATGGCTTTGGTGGTCGGATTAAATATGAAAACGGGAATCAGGAGTCCGGCAATCAGAAACACCGCCGTCAGACGACTGAGTAATCTGAAATCCTTGAACATCAGCCTTTTATTTCCTGAAAACACAACCAGCCGCAAATAATGGGTAAAGTCGCACAAATTCTTTTTATTCATCGTGATCTCCTCGAATTTCTGTTGCAAGCGTCGGGTGATAGCAAAGGTTATAAAAAACTGCTCGTTAAAACAATCCGGTTGATAACGATCTCTTTATCAACCTCTGCTGTTATGGATTTGAAAATCAAAATTAGGTCTTTCTCGTCAAAGAACAGTTGGTCAAACATTTTGCTTGACCTCATTGGGCAAATAAAAAAGCCGATTATCCACACTCTTTGTGAACAATCAACTTCGCTTAAATCCTTTAATTTCTCTCTCTTGCTCTGCGCCGATATTGTGGCGCACAACCTCAGCCTGAAACAACGCGTGAGTTGCCAACTTGAGATTCGGTTGAGTTTGATCCGAGTTTGCTTTCAGCATCCGACCTTCCTTGTGCGGGTTTTAATCGTCAAACCCACACTGCAATGGTGATAAAATCGCCAATCAGTCAAATTTGTGAAGCAAAATTGCAACTTCACCACTTCATTTGCTTAAAATCAGTCAGCGTCTATAAATTATCCGTTAAACTGATTTCTTTTTTTATTTCAAACAAAAAATGTTCTCTTATTTTCCCCGCGAACATTTTTCTACTATTTTTTTGTCGTCGGTTTTAAGGAAATCTAGCACAAGTCGAAAAAGAATGTCAAACTTTTTTTGAGTGATTTTGCTGAGAAAAATCTCAAGAACCTGCTAACTCTCTGTTTTACTG
>JANOXW010000644.1:0-3418 GCA_031418635.1 Acidobacteriota bacterium | reverse complement strand
AAGCGCATCTTTGTATGCTTTCTTGGCAGAATCTTCGCCACGTTCGGCTTCATTCAAAACAGCACCTTCATCTTTTCCGGTAACTACGGATTTGATGTTTATCCAACCGCGATGAAGCGAGGCGGAAATACTGCCCGTAGTTTCTGGGTCGCCACCGAGTTCTCTGACCAAAGTTTGCAATTCACCCGCAAACTGTGCGCGTTGTTGACCGAGTTCGTAAAAAGTTGATTTTAAATCACTTCTTTCCACACCTTCTGCGGCGGTCTTAAATCCATCTTGTCCATCTTTGCAGGTTTCAATTAAACCATTCAAAGTTGAGATTACATCATCGTTTGTTGTTGTTGTATTATTCATAACTCTTGCTCCTTCACTTTCCATCGAAATATCTTCCGCCATCGGTTTTACCGCTTCATAATCGTTAATCATCTTTTATAAATCCTCCCTGAAATTTAAAATAGTCATAAGCATTTGACTTTCATAAATCTAATAAACAATTTGTGTGCCAAAAATTATTCATCAATAAAATACAGGATTTTATAAATTTATCAAAATTTTATTGAAGCATAATCAGACACCTGTGTATTGAATTATTGCGCTACTGATTTTTGTCGTTGATGCTTGCCTTCGGCGAATTCTTCAATCATTTTTTCATTAAAAGCCGGAATGTCATCAGGGTTGCGGCTTGTAACCAAACCGTTGTCCGCAACTACTTCGCGGTCAACCCATTTTGCGCCCGCATTTTCCAAATCCGTCTTTAAAGATGCCCAAGATGTCATCGTTTTTCCTTTGACAACATCGGCTTCAATCAATGTCCACGGCGCGTGGCAGATTGCCGCAACCGGTTTTCCCGCGTCAAAAAATGCTTTTATGAAACTGACTGCCTTTGCGTTCATCCTCAATTTGTCAGGATTAATTACGCCGCCCGGCAATTGAAGTGCATCAAAATCTTCCGCGTTTACTTCATCAATCGTTAAATCAACCGCGATGGTTTTTCCCCAATTATTTTCGTCCCAACCTTTTATTTCACCCGATTCGAGTGAAACAATCGAAACCTCTGCGCCTGCATCTTCCAAAGCCTTTTTCGGCTCAAATAATTCGCTTTGTTCAAAACCGTTGGTTGCTAAAATCGCAACTTTTTTTCCTTGTAATTTTTTATCCATAAAACCTCCATAAATTAAACATCAAAGTTCTTCTGTGTGAAATTGATTCATTTCCGATGTTTTATACTGAAAGCAACAATTCGTGTGCCATAATTATTTCATCAAAAAAATCAGTGCGTCTATTTCTTGAAAATAAGGGTTGATTGGTCATATTTAGCCTTGTGAGTATTTTCTGGAAAACAGTAAAACCTTACTGAAAGGTGAAAATATCGGTTTATATTTCAGATGACAAAAGGCAAACAACCAAAAAATAATTCGTGGAACGAAATACAAGACGCATTAGCCAACAAAAATGGTGTGGCAATTGTTGTCGTGGACGAAAATTCAACGGTTGTCCACGAATCGAACAATAATTCGATTTGCAAAATGTTGTATTCATCGGAAGAATTCGCGCCTGAATGCGATAAGTTTTGCGGACAGGCTTTTCAAATGGCAAGTGAAGCTGAAAAAGCAGTTGATTATCAATGTTACGCGGGTTTTGATTGTCGCGCCGTGCCGATAAAAAAAGACGAAAAAACAAAATTTGTCGCCATCGTTGGCAGAGCATTTACCAAAGCTGAAAATTATCGAAACGCAACGGAACGAGCTATTTCAGGCGATTGGAAACAATTTTCGCCGACTAAGTTTTTTGAAAATGTTTTGATAAAAGGTTCGACAAAAAGTTTGGAAACGGCTTCTAAAAGTATCGAAAATTTGAAAGACGAGGACAAAATTGCGCTTGAAAAATTTACCGATAACACGCAAGCCGAAGAAAAAGACGAACTAGCCAAATTAGCCGAGCAATTTCACAACGCAACGGCGCAAACAGCGATTGTTTCCGAAAAAAACTCGCGTAAAACGAGCGAAGAAGCCGAAGAATTTGCCGCGTGGCGTTCGCTTTTTGGCTCGATTCTAAAATTGACTTATCGACAGGCGTGTCTTTCGATTTTGGAATTTGTGGCGAAACGCTATGCGCTTGACTCGGCGGCGTGGTTGGAACGCAAAGAAAATCGGTTGGAAGCGATTTTTGCCATCGGAAAATTAAAAAATCAACTGCTAAACATTAGTGTTACGGCGGATTCCGAACAGCTTAAAAATGCTGTCAGAAAAGAAACTTCGCTCGAATTGCGTCAAAGAAAAACTCAAGAATCTGACAAATCTTTAACGATTCGACTTTTTCCGATTACCGTCGGCGACGAAATCCGATGCGGATTGGTGTTGGGCGATGAAACCATAAACCGAAACACGCAACGACAGATTGCGCGGTTTTGTCAAAACATCGCTTCGGAACTCGAAATTTTGCGGCTTCGTGAAAAACTTGCGCGAGGCGATTTGTTGGAAATTGCGTTGCAAAAATTTAACGCGAATCTGAGCGAAATTGACACCGAAGATTTTTGGTCGCGGCTGACACAAATTTCTGCCGAATTGCTCCGCGCTGAACGAAGTTCGCTTCTGCTTTTTGATGAAAAATCAGAAGTTTTGACGGTTAAAGCAGCAATCGGAAGTAACGCCGACATTATCAAAAAGGAAAAAGAAAATCTTGGCGTGAGAGTTGCGCGGCAGGTTTTGGACGACGGAAAATCCCTTATCGTAGCGAATGTTGACAAAATCGGTCTGCAAGCTGCGCCGCCGGAGTGGAAATATAAATCAAAATCTTTTATTAGTTATCCGCTCAAAATCGGCACACGAAAAATCGGGGTTTTGAATCTGACAGACAAAGCCGACGGCGAAATTTACAGCGAATTCGACCTCGAATTACTTCACGCGATTGTGCCGCAACTCGCGGTTTTGATTGACCGCGCCGCTATAAAACATCAGGCAGGCGAATTTGAACAACTTTCCGTAACCGACGATTTAACGGGTTTGCTCAATAAGCGGTATTTAAAGGAACGCATTGCGGAAGAAATAAAACGCTCGAACCGGCAAGGTTATGCGATGAGTTTTATGATGATTGACGTTGATAATTTCAAGACTTACAACGACAGTTTTTCGCATCCCGAAGGCGACAAAGCCTTAAAACTCGTCGCCCATTGTTTGAAAGATACATTGCGCGGTGCAGACATCGCGGCGCGTTACGGCGGCGAAGAATTTTCGATTTTGCTTCCGCAAACCAACTCTGCGGAAGCGGAAACAATCGCCGAACGGATTCGGCAAAGAGTCGAATCAACACCGTTTCCGAATCGGCAAGTAACTATTAGCGTTGGTGTCGCAAGTTGCTCAAAAATTGTTTGCGACGCGCAAGAAATAGTTGCCAACGCCGATAAAGCACTTTACGAAGC
>JANOXW010000643.1:0-6197 GCA_031418635.1 Acidobacteriota bacterium | reverse complement strand
CAAAACCGAAACCTTGCAAATGAGCGAACTTTTGCCGCGAGCTTTTGACACGAAGTTTTTGAAATAAAATTATGGCAATACCCGATTATCAAACTTTGATGCTTCCTTTATTACGTTTCTCAAAAGATGGGAAGGAACATTCTTTGCGCGAAGCAACCGACATTTTGGCAAAAGAGTTTAATCTTAGTCAGGAAGAAAAAGAAGAACTTTTAGCAAGTGGACGAAAGCCTATATTTTATGACAGAGTTGGATGGGCAAGAACTTATTTAGGACAGGCTAAACTTTTAGAATCTCCCAAACGCGGATTTTTTAAGATAACTAAGCGTGGAATTGAGTTACTTAATCAAAATCCTAAAATAGTTAATGATAAAACTTTACATCAATTCTCTGAATTTCAAGATTTTTTAGGTAGAAAAAGCAAAAAGCCTGAAAAAACTGTTGTTGAAAGTAACAATCAAAATTTAAATACTCCTGAAGAATCTTTAGAAACAGCATACCAAACAATTCGTAATGCTTTGGCGACTGAAATTTTGGATAAAGTAAAATCCTGTTCGCCTATCTTCTTTGAACGTCTTGTTGTCGAACTTCTTGTCGCAATGGGTTACGGTGGAACTTTGCAGGATGCTGGAAAAGCTGTTGGGAAAAGTGGCGACGGCGGGATTGACGGGATTATAAAAGAAGACCGTTTGGGTTTGGATGTGATTTATCTGCAAGCGAAGCGTTGGGAAGGAAATGTCAGCCGTCCCGAAATTCAGAAATTTGCTGGCGCATTGCTCGGCAATCAAGCACGAAAAGGCGTTTTTATTACCACTTCCGATTTTACAAAAGAAGCTAAAGATTATGTGAAAACTATCAGCAGTAATATAATTTTGCTAAACGGCGAAGAACTTGCCGAATTGATGATTGATTACAATGTCGGTGTTTCCGTTGCTACAAATTACCAAATTAAGAAGATGGATTCTGATTATTTTTCGGAGGAATAAAACTATGGAAGATAACTTGGGATTTCATTTGAATAAGACAAAAAATTCTGTATCGAATTCATTAACAGCTTTTACATATCGAAAGGCTAATGAGAATAAACTACGAACACAGTAATATCGCAGTTCACCTAGCCGAGAGCGTTTGATACGAAATTTTTGAAGAGAGAAGCTATAAACAATTTTTTATCGGCTATTACCAGATGGTGTTGTAGTTGTTGGCGGAGTTATTCCACCGCTGCCGGAGCCGCGAAACATCGGCGTAAAAATCCATTTGCTATGATTTTCGATGCCATAATAGGCAATGATTGATTTGCTTTTGCTTTGGCTGGCAACTCCAATGAAAGGCGTGTTTTCAGTCGCCACGTCAAACTCTTCCTCGGCGGCTTTTTCTAATTCTTCCTCGCTTTTGGTGTTGAGAATGTTGACAACCTGAAGCGCAAATTGGTCAAGAAATCTACTCGGACTTGCCGGTAAAATTCCGCCATTATAAGTTTGCACACGCTTTATATAGTTAATAAATGCTTGGCTGGTCGGCGATATTAAACGCCATTTGCCGTCTTCGCTCAAAGGATCAACTGCCGCCGAAGGTCGCAAAATCTGACGTTTTTTTGTGCCTTGTGGAAGACCTTCGAGCAAATCATCCATTGACCGCGGAAGTTTTCTGCCTTGATAAAAATCAACATATTGTCGAAGTGCTTCGGCAATTTCCTCGCCGCGCCGAATTTGCTCTAATTCTTTTTCACGCTGAACGCCTTGTTGAACGGACGGTGCAACCGCGAGAAGCGCAATCGCAAAAATTGTCATCACTGCCAAAACCGCGATTAAGGAAAGTCCTTTTTGTCCTTTGTCCTTTGTCCTTTGTCCTTTTTTATAAAGAAAACAAAGAACAAAGGACAAAGGACAAAAGACAATTTTGTTAATTGTCACCATCGTCGTCATCCTTCTTCTCTTGTTGTTGCGGTTTAGCACGTTGAGCATTGTTCGGGATACCAGGAATATCTCCCTGTGGTATTGTGAAATTCGGCACATTCGGATTATATTGCTGGTTATATTGTTGGTTTTGCGGATTATTTCCGCCTCGCTGATTTCCTTTGGATGCTGGGTCTTGTCCGTCGGTAGTGCGAAAAAGGGCAAGTTTATGTTTGAAACCTAAACTTACATCTTCCAAAATAACCTCTTCTGCCGAAATACTGGTCAACCGAAAACGTCCGCCGACCACGTCGTTGAGTCGCGCCCCAACCGGCTTATCATTTTCTTTACCTTTTTCTTGAAAATACGCCGTGTCGTTGTTATAACGCTTCCGCGCAATCATACCGATATAGTTCAATTGCGGTGTCGGTTGTCCCTGCACGATGAGTGTCGCTACATTTGAATATAATTTGCCGTCCGGTGTGCGAACCAAAATTTGAATATTACCTTCGCTTGCAATAAAATTCGCCGGAATATCCGCTACTAACTTTTGCGGACTAAGAAAAGTTGTTGGCAATTGATTACCGTTAAAGTAAATTACTGTTTCGGGCGTAAATCTATCGCCGTTGACTTCTATCCGAAAACCTTTTGAACCGGCATAGACGCTGTTTGGTGTTACAAAACCGACAACAAGCGGTGGCGGCGGAGTTGACGGTGGTAGCGGAGTTGGAGTCGGCAGTTTTTCAACTCTTATCGGTGCAGCGTATGGCGTTGGTTGCGGCGGTTCATAAAAAGCGAAGATGTTTCTGCCTGCATCCGGCGCAGAGAATTTATTGGGATTATAAATAACCGGCGTAGATGTATAAAGATCATTTGCCACTTCGTCGGTTGGGAGTGTCGTGTTTTGCGTATCACCGCTTTTGGGTGAAGGAGATGCTTTTGGCGTTGGCGAAACAGTCACAGTAACGGTTGGTTTGGAACTAAAAAATATTCCGCTGAAAGTGTAAGTAAGTGCCAGCAAAGCCGTTACGCCAAGCGCAAGTGCCGCGATAATTTTATTTCTTTCGGTAGGAGTTTTTCCTTCAAATAATTTCATTGCTTTTACTAATTGCCGGTTTCCGTCGGCTGAATAACTGAACGTCGGAAATAAGCCGCCATCTCAAGCCGCAAACTGACCGTTTCGCCGTGTGTTTTGCCGCGATTAACTTTTTGTTGTGTTTGTTGTGGTTGCGGTTGTTGAATAGTTTGTCCAAAAGTCTGTTGCGGCGGAAAGCTTTCGGATTGTTTGGTGTTACCGGCACATTATTTGGCGGTATCTGGGCGACGGTTTCCGTCTTGGTTTTATCTTCATTTTCGGTTGGTTGAAGTTCAACCGCACTAATAATGACAAACTGCGAACTGGTTTCGATTTCTCTCATAAACCTGCGAAGGTTTTGATACGAACCTTCTACGGTCGTCGTTACATAAACTCCCGGAAACAAACTTTGAAATTTCGTTCTGCCGCGTTCCGATTCCGATGTTTGTCCGCGTGTTTCGTCAGCGATTTCCAATGGTGCATAATCAGGACCGGTTGTATTAACTAATCCGTAGGATGCGATCAGACCGTTAATCCGTTGATAAAGGGCGGTTCTGCCGTTGGAAGCGATAGGCAAAAATCTGGTTTCAAAATCATTTGCGCTATTGACGAGTTCGGCAACACGCGCTTCGGTGGTTGTAATATTGCCGTATTTATTTCGCGCCGAAGTCAGTTCTGCTTCCAAACTGTCGTGTTTCTTTTTACTTTCTTCAAGTTTCGTTTGCGCCGGCATAACCACGAAAAGATACAAAATAAGCGTTGCCAAAATTGCCAATATTCCTAAACCGACAGTCGCGACTTCGGCATTTCCCCACATTCCCGCATAGACATTGCGCGGACGATTTTTCGGTGCAATATCTATTTTTGTCGGTTTTTCGATGACGATAGTTTTATCTTCAGTCAGCAAAACAGTGCGCGTTTCTTCTTCGACGACAACGGCAGAATCCTTCGTTGCGCCATAATTATTAACGACGATTTCCGCTTCTTGATTAGACTGCGCCGACTCATCCGGTTTAATATCTTCGTTCATTTATTGAGTTCCTCCCTGCACGACATCAACTTCGCGTTCTGTCGGCGCAGTGCTGTAATTCGGCGAGTAAATCAGGCGCAAATTGTATTCTGTATAAGTCGTGCGTTCGGTTTTTTGGCGATCCTGACCGCGCAAATCGGCTTGGAAAATGCGCGAACTGTTCATATTGTCAATCATAGTGATGACGTTTTGATAATCGCGGCTCAAAACTCCAAAATCCAATTCAGCTTTCGTCTGATCGCCGTCTTGATAAATATTTTGAATGCTGATGCGCGAAACGCTGACACCGCCGGGCAGAATTTGTTCCAAATCGGCAAACAGCCGCGACCAACCGAAATTTTTGTTTGCCACGAGTTTATGCGCGGCAATCAAAAGCGAGCGTTGTTCGGGCGTTAGCTGTTGTTGAACTTTTTCGCCTTCACCTTTCAACTTTTTCAGTTCGGCTTCCATTTCTTCAATGTCTTTTTGAGCGATTTCGGTTCGCGTGTTAATGTTGCTCAATTGGGCAAAAGAAATAACCGTGCCGGCAACGGCGAAAGCCAACAGCAACAACGCAAACACATACGGTAACGTCCGATTGCGAAATGGTTTGCTGGCAAGATTGAGTTTGGTAATCATTTTTTGTTTCAGTTTAGCACGAGAAACTAATTTTGTCCTGTATTTTTTGTCCTTCGTCCTTATGTTATTTAAATTTCAATTTGAAATCGCCAAAGAAAAAATTTAACGCTACAAACTTTTTTGCTTTTTTTCTGATTGTCTGTGTTATTTTTCAGAAAATGTAAATTTTTTGATGCGCTTTGTTTGAACTCCGATGCAGAACTTTATTAAACATAGACTTTCACGCCAGATTGAAGCCAAAAGTTGCAAAAGATTAGATTAAAATAATAGAAATGCAAGCAATTGTTTTATTTATTAAACAATTTTGAAACTTTTGGCTTGACACTTAAAAAATTAGTGCTAAAATCTGTTCTGCTTCCCTAAATATCCCTATAAAAATTTAACAGAATTTTTCTTTTAATTTCAGGACGGCAAGACGATTTTTTGATTAAACTTAGAGAGTTTTTTGTGTTGAGTTTGTAATTTTTTATACATAACGGCTTGATAAATTTTATCGGCAAATTTCCTATATTTTAAGTTTCCAAGGAGATAACCAAAAGGTGAAAAAAATTCTAAGTATTTGTGCAATTCTGTTAGTTGCACTTGTTTTTACATTCTTGTCCAGAACAACCGAAGCTAATAAAACGGTTTTTAGCAGCGGTTCACAGGACGCTATTGCACGAGTCAAACAAATCAGTCTTGACTATTTGAGAAATGAAACCGCGAATCGCGCTATCGGCAGTGCGGACACCTTCGATGTTTTGTCAGTTTCGTTTGACGAATTGAAAATGGCGCATACGAAAGTGCGACAAACGGTTAATGATGTTCCCGTGTGGGAAGGCGAAGCGATTGTCCATATCAAAGCGGACGGTTCGCTTTCGACCATTACGGACGATTTGAAAGATGCAGTGAGCGTTAATACTCAACCCAATTTTTCAGCCAAAGAAGCCGTTGAATTTGCCAAGTCAATGTATCGCGGCTCAAACCATTTGACGGAAGAACCGACTGCCGATTTATTTATTTATCGTGGCAAAGACCGCGATCATCTTGCTTATCGTGTCCAACTGCGACGCGAAGACGGCACGGCACAGACGGCGTTGCCCGTGATTTTCGTGGACGCACAGACGGGCGAAAATGTTTTTCAATACGACAATCTGCAAACTGCTACCGGCTCATCGCTGTATAGCGGAACGGTTAATATTACAACAAGTTCGGCTGGTTCGACCTTTTATATGGAAGACACATCGCGTCGGATGGGAACTTTCAATATGAACAACACGGGCGACACCACGACCGGAACAGGTGGAACTCAATCGCGTTACACGGACACGAATGATGTTTGGGACAGCACGACGCAACGTGCCGGCGTTGACGCGCATTTCGGCGCGGCGGCAACCTACGATTATTATCAAACCGTTCACGGGCGTAATGGCATTAACGGCAGTAGCGGACCGGGAACAACGACCGCCGCCGCTAATAGTGGAATTAGTTTGCTTGTTTCGAGAGTTCACTTCGGCGTTAGCTATAACAACGCTTTTTGGAATGGTAGCGTGATGACTTACGGCGACGGCGACAATTCGAGTTTTTCGCCCTTGGTAACAAC
>JANOXW010000642.1:0-7008 GCA_031418635.1 Acidobacteriota bacterium | reverse complement strand
CCACATTCCGAGTCGTGCGCTGTCAACGTAAGGCAAAGATTTCAGATAATCAAATCCATCTTGCAAATCCTGTGTTTCGGTTTGACCGAATTTTTTATAAACTTTCCAAGTTGATTCGACACCTTTGCCTGATGCCGTGCGATTATCGCAAATCCAGATAATATAACCTTTTTGCGCTAACATCTGATGCCACATCATTTGACTTCCGCCCCAACCGTTTCGCACCGACGGCGCGTGCGGACCCGAATATGTAAAGGCAAAAACGGGATATTTTTTCGACGGATCAAAATCCGGCGGTTTGATCATCATCGCTTCCATTTCAAAACCATCGCGCGTTTTGACTTTCATAAATTCGGGTTTGCCGAGTTTATAATCCTTCAAAACGTCAACCTTGTTTTCGTCCAAAACCTTTTCCAAAGTTCCGTCGGCGCGATACAGACGAGTTTGCGGCGGCGTGTTGACATCGCTCCACGAATCAATAAAATGCGTAAAAGTCGGGTTGAAATCAGCCCGATGCGTTCCCGCCGTGTCGGTCAAACGCTTCAAACCGCTGCCGTCCAATTTGATTCGATAAATGTAATTTCCAATCCAATCTTTTTCGCCTCTCGCGCTAAAATAAGCAAAACTGTTTTTCTCGTCAACGCCGTAAAATTCGCCAACTTCCCAACGTCCTTTGGTAATTTGCCCAATCATTTTGCCGTCTTTGGCAATGTGATAAAGATGTCGGAAACCGTCGCGTTCCGATTGCCAGATAAACGAACCGTCCTTCAAATAAACCGGATTATCAATCGCTTCCGCCCACGCCGCCGTTTTTTCGGTGAACAACGTCGTATATTTGCCGTCGTTGGTGTTTGCCGCATTCAAATCAATAAAGGTTTGCTCGCGGTCTTGCGCCTGAAAAACAACTGCTTTTGAATCAGGCGACCAAGCAACCCGCGAAATCAAAAAGTTTTCAGGTTCGTATTTCGATAAATCAACAAACTTGACTTTTGCCCCATTAACATCGGCAATTCCGAGCGTTACCAACGGATTTTTATCGCCCGCTTGCGGATAATCGGTATTTTCGATTCGCTGGTCGGTTACAGTATCGTCAGGCAAAACAAACTTCGGAACAGGTGTTTCGTCCGTCCGCAAAAACGTGATAAAGCGCGAATCGGGCGACCAAAAATAGCCGCGTTTATTGCCGCGTCCATACAGTTCTTCTTCATAAACCCAATCGAGATAACCATTTAAGATTTTCTCGCCGCCGTCGCGTGTTAATTGTTTTTCTTTGCCCGTTGCCACATCAACGACGAAAAGATTCATCCCTTTAACAAAGCTAATCATCTTTCCGTCAGGCGAAAAATCGGCTTCGAGTTCTTCATCTTTATTATTTGTCAATCGCTTAACCGTTCCGCTCGTGATGTCATAAATCCACAAATCATCTTTATGATTAATTAAAATCGCGGTTTCTGTGCCGTTAAATTGTGGAAACGGCAACTGCCCGATTTTGTTTGCTTCATCAAGCGAAAATCCGTCAGTCTGCGTCAAAGCTGAAACAAATTTTTTCGTATCATAAAGTTCCGTCGGTTTGCCGCTCAAAGCATTGACACCAACCATCTGTCCGCCGTTAAACTGCTGATACGCCGTGCCGTCTTTCGTCCAACCACGAATCTGCAACGGTTTGCCCGAAAACGCCACGCGATTCGCCGGATCGTAAATATCATCAATCGAAAGCAACTTTTCCTGTGCCTGAACAAGCGCAGAAAAGATAAAAAGTGCTGTAAAAAGCCAAGTTAATTTTTTCATAAGTTTATTTATCGGAAAAGTGTCTGTCAATACCTTCGCCAAAAAGATGTTTGAAAATTTGAAATTAAAGATGAAATGAACAGAGAAAATTTAGTAGATTTATTTTTGGACAAATTAGTCTACTAACACCCGTTCATTTCGATAGAAATATTACCACTTTTGACTTGCTGTGCGCCATTGACGAGTTCAGTTTCGCCCTCGTCAATTAGCAATTATTGCTCAAGTCATTTTGACGATGGGTGGCAGAGTAACGATATTAGGAATTTCCCGCCGGACTGAAAAAGGCAGTAGTTATCGCACTGTGCAACGCTTTTTTGCGACCGATTTGCCGTAGATGATCTTATCAAATGAGTTGGAATTGGTTTCAAAGTTGAGAAAAGACAATTTATTGTATGAATTTTTCTGCAAACTTCCTGCGAAAGCTAGAATCTTCGGTTTTTTTGTTATTCCAAATGTCCTTCTGATATGAAAATTTTAATCGTTCCTTATAGGTTTAATTCCCCGTAGCTCTGCTACGGAAATAAGGAAAAATAAAAATTCCGATTCAATACCTCGCGGCTCTGCCGCGCGGAAAATTTATTAATAAAAGTTTGCCACGAATCGGCGACAAAGAGAAATTTGAAACTTGTCTTTACTGTTTCGTGGAGTTTATAATCAAAGCCTTTCTAAATCTAAAATTTGTAGGTAAATAAATGTCGAAATTAAAATGTTTTTTGATAATTGCGTTGCTTTTTGTGTTTCAGGTAAGCGAGATTTGCGCTCAACAACTCGGTGCGCCGGGTGAACGACGTGGCACCGGCACGGTTGTTTTGAAAGCCGCGCAAGTGATTGACGGAACGGGCGCAGAACCGATAAAAAACGGTGTAATCATCGTAACCGATAACAAAATCGTTGCTGTCGGCGCAAGCGGAAGTGTAACGATTCCAAGCGGTGCGCGGGTTATTGACCTTGGCGATGCGACGCTTTTGCCCGGTTTTATTGACGCGCACACACATATCATCGGGCGCGTTCTCGGCGACGCGGAAGGACAAAATGCGTTTGTTCACGATTACGATTCATTCGGCGCGATTCTTGCTGTTGGCAACGCTGAAAAAACCTTGCTCGGCGGTTTTACGACAATTCGCAATGTCGGCGCACCGAATTTTGATGATTTAGCAATCCGCAAAGCGATTAACGACGGTTGGATTGCCGGACCAAGAATGTTGACAGCGGCGCATTCTATCGGAATTACGGGCGGACATTGCGACGAAAACGGCTTCAAGCCCGGACTTGCCGACGGCGATTACAAAATTGGCATCGCTGACGGCGCGGAAGCCATTCGTGCCGCTGTGCGCTATCAAGTCAAATATGGCGCAGATGTTATAAAAACCTGTGCGACAGGCGGCGTTTTGTCCGAAGGCGACGCGGTTGGCGCGACGCAATACACCTACGAAGAGATGAAAGCGTTGGTTGATGAAGCGACCAAATTGGAGCGCAAAGTCGCCGCCCACGCGCACGGCACGGAAGGCATCAAAATCGCTGTCCGCGCCGGCGTTTCATCTATCGAACACGGTTCTTTTTTAGACGAAGAAGGCGCAAAAATGATGAGTGAACGCGGAACATTTCTCGTGCCGACGTTAATGGCAGGCGAAACGGTTGAACGCTTGGCAAAAAGCGGTGTGCTAAAAGGTTTGCGGGCGGAAAAAGCCCTTGCCGCCGCCGCCGCGATGCGTAACGCCATCAAACTCGCCGTTGCCAATCGCGTAACCATCGCCCTCGGCACGGATGCCGGCGTTATTCCGCACGGCACAAACGGACACGAATTTACGCTGATGGTCGAATGGGGCGGAATGAAGCCGATGGATTCTATTATTGCCGGCACTTTGAACGGTGCAAAACTGCTCGGTTTAGATAAAACCATCGGTTCGCTGACCGTCGGCAAATACGCCGACATCGTTGCTGTTTCAGGCGATCCGTTAAAAGACATCAAGCGAATGGAGAAAACCGTTTTCGTGATGAAAAACGGCGCGATTTATAAAGAAGCTAAATAATTTTACAAAATAATGAGTTGGGAATTTGTGAAAAACATTTCAGTAGGCGGATTAATAAATATTGGATTTATTTCAAATTCTGACTTTCTAATTGTTGTATCTCATAACGGACGTGGGATTTTTGATTGTTCAAACGGTGAAAAACTGGCGAGAGATTATGAAGAAAGCCTGAATGTTTTTGATTATGAAACAGGAATAGTTGACGGGTTTGATTTTTTATCAGGTCAAAAGATTCAAACTAACGGTTTGTTTGCCGGCGACAAATTAACTAAAGAAGCCCAAGACGATTGGACTTTGGAACTCGAAAATAAAGAAATTATTCTGTCTTCAAAAAATAGTTTGCAAAGATTCGTCGTCGGAAATTGTGAACTGTGTGAGTTGAAAGCATTCGGATTTGCGGATAATCACAAATACTTTGTAATTGCTACGAGTTGCGACCTGACAATATATAAACGAAAAAATGATTAAACCATTTCAAAAACTTCACCCGCAAATTCACGAAACGGCATTTATCGCGGAAAGCGCGATTATCATCGGCGATGTCGAAATCGGCGAACAAGCAAGTATTTGGTATGGTTCGATTTTGCGTGGCGATGTCAATTATATTCGCATCGGAAATCGCACAAACATTCAAGATGGCAGCGTTATTCACGTTTCTTCAAAGACGCATCCGACGATTCTCGAAGATGAAATTACCGTCGGACACCGCGTAACTCTGCACGGCTGTTATGTCGAAACGGGTTGCTTAATCGGCATCGGTGCGATTATATTAGATGGAGTTCGCGTTGGGGGAAAATCTCTGGTTGCGGCGGGAAGTTTGCTGACACCAAATACTATAATTCCGCCACGCTCATTGGTGATGGGAACGCCGGCGAAAGTAAAACGCGAACTTAATGATGAGGAAGTAGCAAATTTGGAAAAATCTTGGCGCAACTATGTTTTGTTAAGTGAAATTTACCAAAATGTTCATCAATAAAACTTCCATAAACAAGGGGTAAAGGTTAATGTCAGATTTTTTGAAACGCTTTCGGAGCGTGTTTTTTATTTTATTTATTTTTGCCTACTCAATCTCGGCGCAAATAGCTGAAAATTCAGCAGAAATGAAGCCGAATGAACAAAGTTTGAGCGATTTTAAGAGGAAAGATTTTTCCGTAGAAAAAAAATTTGCGGATAATTCCAACCAAAAATTTCTTTTTCAACAAACACCTGCCGACAAAACCGACCAAGACACTATTGAACCTGACGATTATCGGCTTCGCCGCGGCGAAAAAGAGCTAAATATCGAAATCGGATATTCACCGTTTCAACCGACATTTTTAAGCGGCGATAAGGAATACGATACTTCGGGCAGAAGTTTCGGATTAGTGAATTTGCGTTGGGGACGAGTTATCGGCACGCCGAAACGAATAACTTACGAATATCAAATCGAGGTTACGCCGCTTGCAGTTGCTCTAAAAAACGAAGTTGAAAATCCCGCTTATCAAGACGCGCAAACTACGCCCAATGTGCCGCCGACGATTCGTAAGTCAACTTATGGTGTTGCGGTTTTGCCCGTCGGTTTTCGCTTTCTTTTTCGTCCGAAAAATCGCTTGAAACCCTTTGTTGCTGTCCGTGCCGGCTTTATCGTTTTTAACGACGATGTGCCGCTTCCCGACGCTTCCGCCTTTAATTTCGCCGGTGATTTTGGCGGCGGTTTGCAGTATCAGATCAAGCGCAACAAGGCGATTACGTTTGGCTATAAATATTTTCACATCTCGAATATCAGTCTCGGCGAAACAAATCCGGGTTACAACGCTAATGTTTTCTACGTTGGCTATTCGTTTTTCTACAAATAAATCGTGTAAAATCTTATAATGTGAAAAAGTTTAAAAGTGAAAAGGTGAAAAGTTGGCTTGAATTATCAACTTACTTTTTCGCTTAAATTAGTGCAGAAACACGCACGAAGTAAGTGTGCGGTTTGCAATCTTACACACTTACTTCGTGCGTGTTTCTGCAATTTCAAATTATGAGTAATACAAATCCGGCTCGCGGAATGCGCGATTTTTTGCCTGCCGACATTCGCAAACGCAACTACGTCATCAACATCATTAAGCAAGTTTATGAAAGCTACGGCTTTGAACCGCTCGAAACGCCTTCGGTTGAAAATCTCGAAACATTAACGGGAAAATACGGCGAAGAAGGCAATCAACTGATGTTCAAAATCCTCAAACGCGGCGAAAAATTGCAACAGGAATTGAGCGAAGGCAAAATCAAAAGCGAAAACCAATTGACCGATTTGGCGTTGCGCTACGATTTAACCGTTCCGCTGGCGCGAGTCGTGGCGAATTACAAAAACGAACTGCCGCGCTTTTTCAAACGCTATCAAATTCAACCCGTTTGGCGAGCAGATCGTCCGGCGCGTGGACGTTACCGCGAATTTTATCAATGCGACGTTGACGCAATTGGTTCGAGTTCTATGATTGTCGAAGCGGAATTGATTTCAGCGGTTTGCGAAATTTTGGAGAAATTAGAATTTAAAGATTATGTCATTAAAGTCAATCATCGTGAATTCCTTTTCAGTATGCTGGAGTATTTAGGGATTTCAACAGAGCATCACAGTGATGCTCTCATCGCTATTGATAAGTTAGACAAATTGTCCAAAATTGAAGTTGGAAAGGAACTTTTAGAGAAAGGCATTTTACAAGATTCAATTGAGAAGTTGATGAACCATTATGATTTGGCGACAAATGCTTTTAATGGTAATGATGCGAATCGAGTAATGATTTCAACGGTGATGACTGGAAGCGATGAAAGTAAAAAACATTTAATTGAAATGATTGAACTAACGAATAATCCACATGTGAGACTCTATCCATATCTTGCAAGAGGATTATCATATTATACAGGTTCGATTTTTGAAATAATTTTATTGGTTTCTGATGAATTTCCTGAGTTTAAGGGAAGTCTCGGCGGCGGCGGACGTTATGACGGTTTGATCGGAATGTTTGGCAAAGAACAAATTCCAGCAGTTGGTTTTTCCATCGGACTCGAACGGATTCTTTTTGTGATGGAAGAACGCGGGATGTTTCAAAAGCTGATTGATGAAGGCAAAATAAAAAACGATTCGGCGGACGTGATAGTTACAATTTTAGAGAAGAAAAAAACAGATGAAAATGATTCTATAACTCAAGAAATTTTAATTAACGAATCG
>JANOXW010000641.1:0-2326 GCA_031418635.1 Acidobacteriota bacterium | reverse complement strand
AATATCCATTTTGGCAAACCGTGTGTGAAAGGAACACGCATTACAGTGCAAAATGTTTTGGAATTGATAGATGAAGGGATAACTTTTAAGAAAATCAGAGAAGATTATTTTCCCGACCTTGAGATTGCGGACATCAATGCTTGTAATGAATATAGCGAAGATGATTTGAAATCGGTGTTTGTTGTGGTCGAAGCGGGAAAACATCGGTTTAGGAAAATATAATGCTCAACCGCGAAATATCGAAACCGACGCGCATCAGAGAAAATTTAATACAACTTTTGCGATGAATTCACAACTATTGCACAAATTATTATTTCTTTTGGAAAAATAAATCTTGCGTGTTCGCAAAAATTACCACAAAATGTCTTGGGAATAAGTAAAAACAAAGGAGAAATCAGGTATGTATTATCTTTTAGTCAACGGACAGAGAACTGGACCATACACAGCACAAGACGTTCAACGAATGCTTCGGCAAAATGCCATCGGTTACGAAACGCAGTTTTGGAAGGACGGAATGTTTTCGTGGGAAACTGTCGGTTCGCAACGAAATCTATTTGAAACTTCTTATGCGCCGTCGCCGCCACAACAACCATTTCAACCGCAATATCAACAACCACCACAGTTTCAGCAACAGCCAATAAATATTTATCATCAACAACCGATGGTAATTCAGCCTGTTTTCATTGGTTCAAATAAAAGTCGTATTACTTTTATTTTGTTGGGTTTCTTCCTTGGCGGTCTCGGAATTCATAATTTCTATGCCGGTTACGCCGGCAAAGGTGTCGCTCAACTTCTGCTAAATCTTTTTTTGTTTTGGACGTTCATCGTTCCATTGGGTATTCTTATTTGGGTTTTGATTGAGATTTGCACGGTTGACACGGACGCTAACGGCATTCGAATGACTTAGCAAAACAGTCGAAGCAGAAAAATACCACTTTAGAAAAACATAAAAACAAAGGAAAATAAAAATAATAAATAATGAGCAATTTAACATTTGGAATTATCAAGCCGGATGCCGTGAGAAAAGGGCATTCGGGGAAAATTATTGACCGTATTCTGGAAAACGGTTTTAAGATTCGCGGGATGAAGTTGATTCATCAATCGAAAAAGCAGGCGGAAGGTTTTTATGCCGTTCACGCGGAACGTCCGTTTTTTGGTGAATTGACGGAATTTATGTCGAGTGCGCCGTGTGTTGTATTATGTTTAGAGAAAGAAAATGCTGTAAAGTCGTGGCGCGATTTGATGGGCGCGACTAATCCAGCGGAAGCTGATGAGGGAACTTTGCGAAAAGATTTTGCTGCGTCAATCGGTGAAAACGCCGTTCACGGTTCTGATTCGGACGAAAATGCCGCTATCGAAATTGCCTATTTCTTTAGCCAACTTGAATTAGTTTAAATGTCAAGGTATAAAAGTTGACAGATAGTTTTCAGGAAGTTGGCAGGATAGTTGGCAGAGTTGACAGAAGGTTAGCAGAAAGTTGGACAATTTTTAGAAGGGTAAAATCTTGACTCAAAAAACTATCTGTCAACTATCTGCCAACTATCTGTCAACTTTTAACGAGGAAAATATGAAAAAATGCCCGAATTGCGATAAAACTTTTGATGACAGTTTGCGCTTTTGCCAAACTGATGGCACGCCGTTGGTTGAAGTTGCCGAAAACACGCCGGTAGATCCGTATAAAACAATGGTGGCAAGCCAAGAAGATATTGCGGCGGCTTTGCCGATTGATCCGTTTGCGACAATGATTGGCGGAATGCCGATAAAACTTGAAGAGGAAGAAGAAGTTTTAGAATTGCCCGACAAACCCGAATCGGCGAAACCTCCGGTCTTTTCCCAAGAGGATATAAAAACGCAAATAAAGACGGGCGAAAGCGGTTCGCTAACAGACACGCCGTCATCGCCTTTCGACAGTCCACCGCCGACTTATCCGCCGGTAGTAAAAGGTGTAGATTCTGCACCGCCGCCACCGAAATTCAATGAGCCGAGTGTTCATCCGCCAAGTTTTGGCGATATGTCGTCGCCCAAAGAAAGTTCAGGCGATAAAAGTTCTTCGACGAAAACCGCGTCGCCGTTTGAATCAGCGAGTCAATCGCCGTTTGACAAACCACAAAATCCGCCAATTCAATCACCATTTGACAAGCCACAAAGTCCGCCGATTCCGTCGCCATTTGATAAATCAATGCCGCCCGGTTATCATCCACCGACCACGCCGCCGTTTGCTGAACCGGAAAAACCGTTCGCAGTTGAACAGGATTCTTTCAACCAATCGCCATTTGGTCAACCGTTAGAGCAAGCGAGTTGGTCGCCGCCGCCTGCGCCTGACGCT
>JANOXW010000640.1:0-8090 GCA_031418635.1 Acidobacteriota bacterium | reverse complement strand
GTTTTTGCCTGAGCCATGCAACGTGAACATCAACCGTCCGCGTCGAAGGCATCGCGTCGTAACCCCAAACTTCATCGAGCAATTCGTCGCGTGAATGAACCATTCCGCGATTTTCGATTAAAAATTGCAGAAGTTTAAATTCCATCGCCGAAAGTTCAATCGGATTATTTTCTTTGATAACTTCGGCACGTTTGAAATCAATCGTTACCTCGCCGAAACGGAAAGATTCGGCGGAATTTTGAAAAGTTTGCGGAGAACGTCGAAGCAAAGCCTCGATGCGTGCCAACAATTCTATAACTTCAAATGGTTTCGTCAAATAATCGTCCGCGCCGAGTTTTAAACCCAGAACTTTATCGAGAATTTCGCCCTTTGCCGTGAGCATCAAAATCGGCGTGGAAATTCCCTTCTGACGCAAATCGCGGCAAACATCCAAACCGTTTTTTTTCGGCAACATCACGTCCAAAAGTATCAAATCAAAATTTTCAGACAAAGCTAAAGCCAACCCAATTTCACCGTCGGTAGCGGTTTTCACCTCAAAACCTTCGCCCTGCAAACGGTCGGTCAGCGTGATGATTAAGCCTGCTTCGTCTTCAACTAATAAAATTCTCATTTAAAAATAAAGTTTGAAAGGTTAAAGGTGAAAAAGTTTGTCGTGTTACGTCAATCTGCTTCTTCACTTTTCACCTTTTCACTTTTAATTCAATCGTAAAGCAACTTCCCTTGCCGATTTCGCTTTCGACTGTTATTTTCCCGCCGTGTGCTTCGACGGTTTGCTTGACCAAACTCAAACCTAAACCGTTGCCGTGAATTTGTTCGTCAATCACTTTTTTGGCGCGAAAGAAAGGTTCAAAAATATGCTTTAAATCTTTTGGCGCAATGCCGATGCCTTTGTCTTGAACCGCGATTTTTACAACACCATTGCCATTTTCCGCCGAGATTTTCAACCATTTTTCGCCATTACCATATTTCACTGCATTGACGATTAGATTTTGAAGCGCGTGACTCAAAGCATTTTTGTCCACTGAAACTTTTGGCAAATTTTCCGCTATAATTTTCTCCAAACTAAAATCCTGTTCGTGCAAAAGCAGACGACATTCACCGAGCGCGTTTTCGATAACTTCTTCCACATTTGTTTCGCGCAAATCGTATTTTTTGCGCCCTGAATTCGCGCCCGCAAATTCCAAAATCTGTTCAACCATCGCTGATAGTTTTTTGCCTTCGCCTTTGATTAAATTGCCGTATTTTTCAACTTGCAAAGGCGAACTAACCACGCCATCGGTCAAATTTTCGCCCGCCGAATAAATGACGGCAAGCGGCGTGCGGAATTCGTGCGAAACGCTTGACACAAAATCTATCTGTCGTTGCGCGAAAAGTTTTGCGCGTTGCGACGACAGAAAAATCAGTAAAACGCTCCCGCCCAACAGCGATAAAATGCCGAAACTGATTGCTAAATTTTTGCGTCGCGCGTTGGCAATAAAATTGTCGAGTGAACCGTTCGTATTCTGCACATTCAGCGTCCAACCTGAATTATTATCGGCATTATTTGCTTCAAAAATCTGTATGCGCGGTTTTGTTTCGGGCATTTTATCGGATGAAACCTTTAATTCGATTTTCGCGTCGCTGTCGGTGTTTGTTGATTTTTCGGTTGTGTTAGTTTCAATTTTTTGCGTCGTCGTGCGGAAAATAACGCTCTTTTTGTTGCCCTCGACTTTCGGAAAAATCTCTTGATTGCCGTAAAACATAAAATTGTCGGGCGACAAATTAAAAAGTTTCGCGGTCGCATCGGTGGCTGATAAATTTTGGGTTTGAAAGACGATTTGATTTGCTTGATTGACCACCGCCAAATTGTAGTTGGCACTTTCGCTTTGGGAAAAATACGTTTTCGTCAAAGCCGGCAAAATTTCGTCGGTAATAACTTTTGCGTCTAATTCAATAACCAAAAAAGCGTATTTTTTTTCGTGGTCGGGCGAAACGCCTTTTATCTCTTCAGTGTTCGCCGTGCGAAGAAGAATGCGGTCAAATGTTTCCTTCGCTTCATAAATCGTCATCACAAACGCCGGAATTTCAGCGTCAATCGGCGACAAACTATTTTCGGCATCAAATTTCGGCTTTAATTTGTTCAAGTTCTCCGTCCAATCGGATGTTTCAAACGCTCTTTTTTCAAAATTGTAACGCGAAACATTTTGGCTTGCTTTTTCAATAAAATAAAAATTCTTTATCAAATTCGGATACGGAGTTTTCGTCCGCCAAAAATCGTATCGGTCATTAAATTCCGTCCATTTTTTTTCGCGCCAAACGTCCGACGAAACTTGAAAATTGAAATACGCACTTTGAATTTCGCGGTTAAAATCTTCGGCAAATCGTTTCGTATCGCTTTCCAAACGCGCTTTCAAACGCTCGCCGTCGCCATCGCTGATTTGCCCAAGCCATTGATATTGCAAGGTCGCCAGCAAAACCAGCAAACCAAGCAAGCCGAAAATCAATAAAATTGGAAACCAAGAACGCTTCATAATGTAAAATGAATAATGGATAATTACATTTCAATTATCACACGAGATGAATTATCCATTTTCAATTATCCATTTTCAATTAAAAATCAAACATTTTACATTCTTAACAAATTCTTTGCGTTTTCTTAAACACTTCGGCAAAATGTTCCGTCATACTGCAAACTGTCATAATGACAAATTCTACAAATTTCTGGAGGCAAATATGAAAAGATTTTTTATTTCAATTTTATGCGCGACGGTTTTTTTTATCGGGTTAGGAACAATGATTGAAAAGACTGCCGCAACTTTCAAATCTGACGAAAAGGCGGTGGAACTTATCCGCAAAGCGCGTCAGGCAATCGGCGGCGATTCCGCTATTAAAAACGTCAAAAGTATGACGATTATTGGGAAAACAACCAAAACTTTTGAAGCCGAAGGCATCGCCCGAATCGAAGGCGGCGAGACTGAAATCAATTTTGAACTTCCCAATAAACTGAGCAAAACGATAAAAATCGGAGCGGACAACGGCGAAGGAAATCGCGTTGTTGATAAAAAAGTTGAAGTTATCGTCATGAAAAAAGGCGAAGATGATGTAAAAGCTGACGGTGTAAAAAAAGTTATCGTTAAAAAAGACGACGGCACGGAGGAAGTCGTAACTGAAGATATAAAACCGATTATCATCCGCAAATCCGACGATAAATCGGCTACTTTTACTTCGGAAGACGGCAAAACTTTTAATGTTGACGGCAAGAAAATCTTCATTACCAAAGATGAAAAAAGCGAGGGCAACGGCGAACATTTTCGTTCAAACGAACTTTTCCGCACGACTCTTTCGCTACTTTTAACCGCGCCCGAAGGTTTGGATGTCAGCTATATTTATGTTGGCGAAGGCAATGTTGACGGCAACACGGTGGAAATAGTCGAAGCTCAAACGCTTGGTTCAAACATCAAACTTTTTCTCGATAAAACATCAAACCTGCCGCGAATGATTTCTTTCCAAAGTCATAAACCGCTGGTTTTCAAAGTGCAAACTGAAGATGTGAAGCCCGATGCAAATGGTGGAACACAAGTGTTTACGCGCAGAACAGCAGAACCTGAAATGGCTGAATTTCAAGTCAAATTTTCCGATTACAGAAGCGTCAACGGCATCCAATTTCCGTTCAAATGGACGCAAACCGTCGGCGGAAAAGCTGATGAAGTAACCGACATTACGAGTTACGAAATAAATCCGCCAAACATCGCAGAAAAATTTAATAAATCTCAGCACAAAGTAATGATTAGAACCGAAAAACCGTAGTCGGTTTTTTTGGTTCAAGGTTCAAAGTTCAAGGTTTCAGGTTCAAGGTTCAAGATTTTAACCTGAAACCTTGAACTTTGAACCTTGAACCTTGAACCTTGAACCTGAAACCTACATCGTCGCCAAAACTGCGCGAATTTCGCCGTAACTAAAGTCTTCGCCGAGATGTTCTTTGATTGGCGATAACGCGCCGATTTCGTTAAACTTTACAATGGCTTGTTTTATCGGTTCGATTTTGCTTTTCTGCACAAGGTCTTCCAACTTTATTTCGCCGCTTGGAATAAAGCGCACAAGATGCGTTTCAATCGTGCTTCGCGCCATATCGCGTGACTTGGCGATTTCGGCAACCGACATTCCATCTTGAAACATTTCGAGCGAATAATGATAAGTATCTTTGCCGCTGGCATCGCGTTTGGTGCGCTTTTTTGGTTCGCGTTTTGGCGATTTAAGGTCAATGCGTGATGATAAAACATTTTTCTCGCAATAATCTCTAATTTCCGCAATAAAATCCGCGCCGTATTTGTCCAATTTCAATTCGCCAACGCCCGAAATCTTCCGCATCTCGGCGTTATTGTGCGGCAGATAAGTCGCCATTTCGACCAGCGTTGCATCCGAAAAAATAACATACGGCGGCACATTTTCTTCACGCGCAAAAGCTGTGCGAACTTTCCGCAATTCGTCAAACAAATCTTTCAAATACGGATAGGAAACTTGTGGCACGAGCGATGTTTTCTTTTCTTCCTTGACGATTACTTTTATCAAATCAACGCGCACATTTCCCTTTAAAACGTCTTCGCTTTTTTCGGTCAGTTGAATAATCGGATATTGTCCATCAGTTTGTTTCAAGAAATCTTGCCCGATTAAATCACGAAAATATTCAAACCAATTATCTTTGGAAATGTCTGCCCCAACGCCGTAAGTTTTTAAGTTTTTATGTTCGTCCCAAATCTTTTGCGACTGCGAACCGCGCAAAAAATCAACCAAATAGCCCAAACCCATTCGCTGATTTGTCCGATAAACCGCGCTCAAGGCTTTCTGCGCGATAATCGTGCCGTCGAAAGTTTCAAAATCCTTGTTGCAATTGTCGCAATTTCCGCAATCTCCAACCGTTTCTTCCGAAAAATAATTGAGCAAAAACTTGCGCCGACACGATTTCAAATCGCCGAATTTGCCCATCGTGTCGAGTTTTCTGAGCATTATTTCGGACTGTTTTTCATTTCCGTCAACTTCCGCAAAGCCTTTTAATTTAATGACATCCGCCCACGAAAAAAACAAAAGCGCGTGGCTTTCGAGTCCGTCGCGTCCGGCGCGTCCGGTTTCCTGATAATAGCTTTCGACATTTTTCGGCAAATCGTAATGGACGACAAAACGCACGTTTGATTTATCAATTCCCATCCCAAAAGCGATGGTTGCGACGATGATTTTCACTTCGTCTTTTAAGAATAATTCTTGATTTTTATCGCGTGTCGCTTTGTCCAAACCCGCGTTATACGGCAACGCCGAAAAACCTTCGTCGCGCAAATCCCACGACAAACTTTCCGTTGCGGCGCGGCTCAAACAGTAAATAATTCCACTTTCATCGCGCCGTTTTTCGAGATAATCAAGCAGTTGCGCGTAAGAATTGCGCTTCGGTTCGACTTGATAATAAATATTCGGACGATTAAAACTCGACAGAAAAAGTTCGGCTTCTGAAATATTTAAACGCTCGAAAATATCTTTGCGAACAAGTTTATCGGCAGTCGCCGTCAGCGCAATCACGGGAATTTCGGGAAAATAGCGTTTCAATTTCCCAAGCTGAATATATTCGGGACGAAAATCGTGTCCCCAACTCGAAATACAATGCGCTTCGTCAATCGCAAACAGCGAAACATTGATGGATTTCAGAAAATCAATAAACATATCGCCCGATTGCAAAAGACGTTCGGGCGCGACATAAAGAATCTTCGTTTTGCCTTGCCGAACCGATTGAAAAACTTCAGTTTGCTCCCGCGAAGTCTGTGAAGAATTCAAAAATTCCGCCGCAATTCCGTTATTTTTGAGCGCATCAACTTGGTCTTTCATCAACGCAATCAAAGGCGAAATAACCAATGTCAAACCATCCAAAATAAGCGCGGGAATCTGATAACAAAGCGATTTCCCGCCGCCTGTCGGCATCAAAACCACGCAATCTTTTTTCGCCAAAACACACTCACTCGCGGCTTGCTGATTCATCCGAAACGAATCATAGCCGAATTGATTTTTTAAGATTTCCTGTGCGCGTGTGATGCTCATTCCGATAAATTTCAAATTAACAGATTTAGCTTTATTTCCTGTCTATATTTTACAAAACTCTCCCAAGATTTATTAGCAATTGAGTTCAAATTTTTGACGTGAGTATCATATAAACTCATATCATCAGGACTTCCACTGCCACCTCTATCTATACATAAATCTGGATATAGACAATAACGGATATTTTCTCTTTGTTGATTAGGTGGATGGTCAAAGAAATTGTATGCAAGGAAATACTTCAATTCTCGAAAGCTAGACAATAATTCTTTAGTTACGATTGAAAGATTTTGATTAAGATATTGATTTTTTTGTTTTTCAAGATAATTACAGAACTCGTTCAAGCTATTGATAAAATTGTCCCTGTAATAATGTCCTCCTAATAAATTGCCCAAGCCGTTTTCTAGCTGTTCTTCGTCAAATACTAATTCAGATTCTTGAAATATTTTTATGTCGTGAGCATCTCGACGCATTTGTAAATCTTTTTCATATTGAGATGAAGAATCAGACGTGAGAACAAAATTTGAGATATTATGAGCAACTTGTCCGCCTATTTGATTATTAGAGACGGTTGAACTTTCAAAATGGGTTATTGTTGAATTCTCAATTAAAACTTTTGCAATCTCGTCCTCAATACTTTTTGAAGAACTTACAAAATTATTCTCATGATTTTGCTTCATTTCAAGAAGTCTTTCAACTGTATAGGATTCAATGTCGGAATCAATTACGTCGTGATGTATTGGACAAAAAATCAAGTTTGCAAAAGAATGTCTTTCTTCATTTGACTGATTTTCATCATATCTTGGACCTTTTTTACTTTGCGCTTTGATATGACAAATTTTTCCAATAACTTTATTAGAATCTTCTTCAATAATTGGAATAGGACATTTTGAAAAGGCGCACTGATTTCCAGACAATGCAAACAATCTTTTTATAGTTGGAATTGAAGGTGATGACATTTCAAGTTATAAGAAACTAAACTGTTTCTACTCTAATAATTTTCTCCGCCAATTTCGGCATAATCTTTTTCGGAACTTGAATCGCGCCCGCGATGTGTCGCGCTTCGGTGAAATGTCCGACGACGTAAACGCCTGCAACATTTGTTTCAAAAGTTTCTTCGTCGTAAAAAGGAACTTCGCCATATTTCGATTTATGCGTTTCGACACCGAGATTTCTTAATAAACCTAATTCCGCATCTGCGCCGATTAAAATGAAAACTACATCGTTCGGAAAAGTTTCGATTTCGCCGTTTTCGTTTTCTAAAATTATATCTTTTTCGCGGATTTCAACAACTCGTTTCAAAAAATAGACATTCAAACATTCCTTTGACAACTCCGCTTCCAACGGCTGTTTCACCCAATATTTGATACAGCCTTGTTTTGGATCGTTGTTTTCCCAATCTGAACGAAATATGCAAAGAATCGCGTTTGCGCCTTCTTGTGCGAGAAAAAGCGCGGCTTCGCCCGCCGAATTTCCGCCGCCGATGACCATCGCGTTTTTCTTGACATACGGATAAGTTTCGCGGAAAAGATGATGAACCTTCGGCAAATCTTCGCCTTTGACGTTTAATTTCCGCAAATATTCCATCGCACCAATCGCAAAAAGCACGGCTTTCGATTCATAAACACCTTTGTCAGTCGTAGTTTTGAAATGATTTTCGCCCAATTTTTCGACGTGAACAACTTCTTCTTCCGTCTGAATATTCAAATCATTTTCCAAAACAAATCGCACATAATATGACAAAAGCTCTTCACGAGTCGGCTTTTCACGCGCTGGTTTAAGCGTTCCTTCAACCAATTCCAACTCATTCACCGTCGAAAAAACCGCCAAGCCAATCGGATATTGATAAATCGTATTGCCGATTAAACCTTTTTCGATAACGAGGTAATTTAAATTCAATTTTTGCGCTTCCCAAGCCGCCGAAATTCCCGCTGGACCTGCGCCGATTAAAATGAAAACTACATCGTTCGGAAAAGTTTCGATTTCGCCGTTTTCGTTTTCTAAAATTATATCTTTTTCGCGGATTTCAACAACTC
>JANOXW010000639.1:0-8706 GCA_031418635.1 Acidobacteriota bacterium | reverse complement strand
CCTTGAATTGATTGAATAAAAACTCCGACCGATAAAGCCCGATGCCCTTTGCGCCGAACTGTCGCGCTTTCGTGTAACCTTTCGGCAAATCAACATTGGCGCGAATCGTTATTTCGCGTCCGTCCAGCGTTTTGAGCTTGTCTTTGACTGATTCATAGCTTTTGAGATTAACTTCTTGAAATTGCGCTGCCGCGATTTTATATTTCTGCAAAGTTTCCGCCATTGGATGCAAAATCGCCAAGCCGTTATAGCCGTCAACGATGACGACATCGCCCGTTTGAACACGCCGCAAAATACCTTTTGCGCCAGTAACAGCGGGCAAATTCATCTCCCGCGCCAAGATAAATGTGTGCGAAGTCCAACCGCCTCGTTCGGTGATAATCGCTTTCGGATTGCTTTCGGCAAGTTCGATTAAGGTTGAAGGTTTGACATCTTTTGCCACGATAATTGAATTTTCAGCCAAGCTAATATTCGATTTCCCGCCACCGCCCAAAGCCGTTAAAAGTCGGTCGGCGATGTCTTCCAAATCAATATAACGCTCGCGCAAATGCTCATCGGCAATGGTTTTATATTGGGCGATAAAAGCATCGGTAACGGTTTTAACCGCCCATTCTGCGTTGACTTTTTTTTCTTCGATATTCGCTTCAATTTTTTGAAGCAAAGATTTATCTTCGAGAATTAAAAGATGCGCGTCGAAAATGTTGGCTTTGGCGGAAGATTTATTGGCGGCGATTTTTTTTAGTTGGCGTTTGGATAAACGCACGGCGGCGCGAAATCGTCGCAGTTCACGCTCGATTTGCGAAGGTTTCAACTCGATGCGGTAAAATTGCCGCTTGCGTCCGTGCAAACAGACAACTTTACCGATGGCAACGCCACGCGCCACGGCTCGCGCATTTAGCTTGATTTCACCATTTTTTTTTGAGGATGAGATTTGATTTGTTTTATCAAAAACAATCATTTTATTATCGAAGCTATTAACTTCCGAAATCAAAACCGCCGCCACTGCTTTGCGTCGGGAAAAACGGTTTTAGAAGTCCGGCAAACGCCCGCAGGTTGCGGGTTTGGATTAAAATTTCGCCCGGACCGGAAAATTCTGCGACTAACCCTTCGCCACTTAGAAAACTTCTGAAAAATCCGCTTTTGGCGGCTTTGCGGGTTTGATATTGCATCTGTCCTTCCCACGCGACGAGATGTCCGGTGTCAACGACATATTGCTCGCCCGGACGCAAAGTTTTGCGATGAATCGCGCCAAAAGATGAAACCAACAGAAGTCCTGTGCCGGTAACTTGCAAAAGAAATAAACCTTCGCCGCCAAGCCACGATTTTGCGCCGCCAAATTTCGTATCAACTTGCAAACTCACGTCGCCTGCCAGATACGAACTCGACTGCACCATAAAAGTTTGGTTGTTCATTTCTATGCCGACGACGTCGCCGGGCGCACCAGGTGCAAGCGTAACTTCACCCGCGCCACCTTTTGCCGTAAAGGTCGAAACAAACGCCGATTCACCGCCGACGGCACGTTTTAACGCCCCAAAAACTCCGCCTTTCATCTCCGAATGCAAATCTACATTCGACGACATTGAAACCATCGCGCCCGCTTCGGCTGAAATTGCTTGTTCGTTTTGCAAATTGACGATTGCCAGCGCAAACGAGCCGGGATGTTGGATTTCCCAAGTGTAGCCGCGCCCTTGTCCGCGATTGTCCGTGTCAAAATTAAAGGCTTCGCGTCCGGCAGATTGCGGTTGATAGTTTGGCGGTTGTTGTTGCTGTTGTTGATAATTCGGCGGTGGCGTTTGATTTTGCATTGGCAATCCGCACGAGCCGCAAAATTGAGCATTCGGCAAAAGCGGCGCATTACATTTAGGACAATTCATATTTTTAATTGAGAAGTGAGAACCAATTTTCACTTCTCACCTCTCACTTCTCACTTCTCACCTATTTTATTGATAATTATTCGACAAGCATCTTCGGCGGTTTCGGCAAAATCGAGATATGAAACATCCGAATCGCTGACGACCAAGTTTTCTTGCCAACAATTAACAACTTGTTTCCAACAATCGCCCACCAAAACTAACGGACGTTTTTCTAACACGCCGGTTTGCAGTTTGTTCCAAACGAGCGAAATTTCCGTAACCGTTCCCATTCCGCCGCGCAGGGCGACAAACCCGACCGAGCGCGTTATCAAATTTTGCAGACGGTCGTAAAAATGATCGGTGGCGACTTTATCGGTCAAAAAGCGGTTCGGCTCGCTTTTGAACTGATTCATCACAATGCCCAAAACGCGCCCGCCTTTTTCGCGTGCGCCGCGCGATGCCGCTTCCATCACGCCCAAATATCCGCCCGTGCAAATGGTAAAACCGGCTTCCGCCAACCTTCCGCCAACTTCTTTTGCCTCTTGATATTCTGGTGAATTTTCATTGCAACGCGAACCTCCGAAAATTGTTACGATTTTATCTGTTGTTTCTATCACTTTATTTTTTGATTGCAAAAACACGCACGAAGTAAGTTTGTTTTTGCGCCCTTACATCGTGCGGGCTTCTACATTGACAGTCCTATTATAATCAACTATCTCTTTAAGACAAATTGCTCAAACATCGGAAGCCGCTTCTTCGGGCGTTAAATTTCCCGCTTCGTGAATAGCGCGAGTCGTATCGGTAAAAAGTAAAATGATGCTTCCGACCACAAAAAACACTATCAGAGCCAAAATTGCCTGACGAAATGAGCCTGTCCGACCGATGATTATTGCAAAAAGCAATTGTCCCATCCAAGACGTGCCTTTTTCGCTGATTTCATAAAGCCCGAAAAACGAAGATTCGCGCCCGACCGGAATCATCTGCGAATAAAGCGAGCGCGAAAGAGCCTGTGCGCTGCCTAAAACCAAGCCGATAAATGCACCCATTATTATTGCTTGAAATTTGGTTTGCAAAAATCCGTAAGCGAAAATCACAATCGCGCACCAAACTATCAGCGATAAAATAATCGTCTTTTTCGCGCCGATAAAGCGGGCGACTCGTTCAAAAACAATTGCTCCGACCAGCGCGGAAACTTGGGCGACTAGAAAAATTTGAATCAAAAAAGCTTGATCAAGATTGGAATCTCTTTCGACTTGCGTGAAAAGTTCCTGTGAAAGAAAACTGGACGACATCAAAATTACGGTCTGAATTCCGTCATTATAAAACAAGTAAGCGACCAGAAAAATCATCGTGTAACGCAGACGGCGCAATTCTTTGAGCGTTTCCCAAATTTCGGTGAATCCGACCGTTACCAGACTTTTATCTTTGGGAACTTCCTTGGCGGCGTAGCGCGTTTTAATCAGATAAAACGAAATAAACCCGAAAACGCCCCACCAAAGCGATGCCGCGAGAAAAGAAATTCTGACGGCAAAAGCCTTATCAATCCCAAGACTTTCAGCGTTGTTGATGAGCAAAAGATTCAACACGAGCATCACTACGCCGCCGATGTAACCTGCTCCATAGCCGTAACTCGAAATTTTGTCGCGTTTGTCCTCGGTTGTTATGTCAATCAGAAATGCGTTGTAAAAAACATTCGCCGCCGCAAAACTCATATTTGAAATCACCAGCAAAATACTACCTGCAATATATGAATCGCCTTTGACGAAGAAAAGTAGCGAACTCGCCACCACGCCAGCATAGCAAAAAACCGCCATCAGCCGTTTTTTCAAATGCGTGTAATCGGCAATCGCGCCCAAAATCGGGAGAATAATGACCATCGAAATAACCGATAAAGCGATGCAAAAAGCCGGAAGTCCGCCGGTCGTTACATCAAATAAATACAAATCGAGAATTAAGCCGTTTTTGCCGACCGATTTTTCCGCCAAAGCTATCAGATAAGGTCCGAGCAGGACGGCGACAACAGTTGTATAAAAAGCGGAATTTGCCCAGTCATAAAGCATCCAACCGAAAATCTCGCGTCGATCATTTTTATTTGGTTTTGTGTTTTCCATAGATTTGCTAAATTTGCGGACTGATAATTTGTAGCCACAACAATACCAAAATCGTAATACCAAGGATAATTCGATAAATTATAAAAATGGCGGTTGAGTTTTTTCGCAAAAACGCTAACAGAAACCAAATCGAAAGATAGCCGACAATTCCGGCGACGACAATTCCGACTCCGAGTGAAACAAAATCATCGCTTGATAAAAGATGGTTTTGAATCGCTTCTTTGAGTTCCAAAAGTCCGCTTGCCGTAACTGCGGGAATCATTAGCAGAAATGAAAAACGGGCGGCGGCTTCGCGCTTTTGTCCGGCGAAAAGTCCACCCATAATCGTTGAACCCGAACGGCTTGCGCCCGGCATTAGGGCAAGAACTTGAGCAAAACCGACGACAAGCGCATCAATAATTCCAAATTCCTTTAATTCTTTACGCTGTCTGCCGACGACTTCGGCAATCGCCAGCAAAACCGCGACGGCAATCAACATTATGGCGATAAACCAAAGATTTTTCGTGGCAGAGCCTTCGATCTGTTTTTTGAGCAACAAACCAATTGTGCCAATCGGAATCGAACCGATAATTATCAACCAACCAAGCCACGATTCTCCTGACAACCACATCGGACGCACGCCGTGTGTTCCCGGAAAATTCAAACGGCGATTTCGCGTCAATAACGCCCAATGATCGCGGAGAAAAGCAATCGTAATATTAAAAATATCCGAAGCAAAATAAACGAAAACAGCGGCAAGTGTGCCGAGTTGAATAACTGCAATCGTCGCTGTTATTCGTTCAGGATTGCCCTCATAAAGATTAGTCAAGCGGCTGGCAAAAACCAGGTGCGCCGTCGAACTAATCGGAATAAATTCAGTTAAACCTTGAACAATACCAAGAATTATTGCCTGTAAAAGATTCATAAAAGGCTGGAATGATGTTTGTAAAAATGCAAAACTTTCTGAATTCTCTTATTTTTAGCCAGATTCGTCAAAGCAGGAAGGGGAAAAGATTTGAACAGAAAATAATGTAATCGAAAAAACACTAAAACAAAAGCCGTCGAGATTTAGTTTCCGACGGCTTTTTTAATAACTCACCTTACGCGATTTTCTTTAAAAGCTGTTTTCAGATTTCAAAAACCACCAGATAATGTGGCGTGACGGAAAAACAAAGTTCCGTTATGACTTGATATTAAAAGAAGCTGGAACTTCATCATTTTCAAAAGCCTTGTCATATCAACAATTACCAAGGTTTTAGAAATTGCCAAAATTGATCGCTTAAGGTGAGTTTGTAATTCATAACTAAGTTTTTAGCACATTTTGGCTATTCAACATTAAAATACTTCGCTTCTGGATGATGAATAATGATTGCCGACGTTGATTGTTCGGGGTGGAGTTGGAATTCTTCCGAGAGTTCGACATCAATGCGTTCGGGTTGAAGCAGTTCAAAGAATTTCGTTTAGTTTTTCTTTAGTTGGACAAAAAGGGTTAAATTGATTTAACCTATTGCAAAAGGAAAAATAGAATCCTATAATCCCATTTTGGGATATTTACTATGATTGCGACAAAACCTGAGTTAACTTTAACAAATAGTGTAGAAAAATCTAAAAGGGTTCAAGGCGGTAGTTCCACCTCTGACCTTGTAATGTCGGCATATATTGATAGAAATGCTGAAATTTTTCCGAAGATTTTGGAATTGCACGTTCCAAAAGGAAGTTTGGTTGCTGATGTAACTTGGGGAAATGGAGTATTTTGGCAAAATGTTCCCGAAGAAAAGTATAAATTATTAAAAAGTGATATTGCCACCGGAACAGATTGCCGAAAACTTCCGTATAAAAATAATTCATTAGATTGTGTAGTTTTAGATCCGCCGTATATGGAAGGTTTTTATCGTAAATCGCCGGACAATAAAGCAGGTTCAGGAACTCATTCGGCATTTGCTCAAGCATATTCCAACGGCGATGAGATTAACGAAGACTCAGAAAATGATGGAACGAAAAAATGGCACGCGGCTGTTACTGATATGTATTTCAAAGCCGGAAAAGATGCTTTGCGGGTGTTGCGAAAAAACGGCGTTTTAATCGTCAAATGTCAAGACGAAGTAAGCGCGGGCAAACAATGGCTGACGCACGTTGAAATCATCAATAAATACGAAGAATTCGGCTTTTATACAAAAGATTTATTCGTCGTTGTCAGAAATAATCGTCCTTCCGTAAGTCGTCTAATCACCCAAAAACACGCCCGAAAAAATCATTCTTACTTTCTAGTTTTTGTTAAAAAGTGATTCATTTGGCAGTTTGCCCAAGCCTTCTTCAATCATCGAATCAAGCAAATCTTTGAGATTTTCATAAAACGGCAATTTTACAGGCAGTTCAACTTTAATCAAACTTGCAATCAATTCTTTACGGTCAGCTTCTTCATATTTTTTGAAGGTTGAGATGGGCAAATCCGAGTTTTTCGCAAAGAGAAATTTCCATTTATTGCCGAAACCAAAGCAATTAACGGCTAAAATATCGAACTCGCCGCGTTTTAATAAAGTCGTGTTCAGTTTTTTACCCGATGATAACGTAACATCTCTGCGGTCGCTTGCGTCAACTTGAGTTTTTGCCGTCCAAGTTTGAGTCGTTTCATCAAACTTTATCGTATTTGTTTGCAAAGATTTAGATTCAACATCAAAGGCTTTACCGCGATAAATGATATACAAATCACCTTTCTTTTTGCGGTCGTGATCGTCAAATTTGTAAGTGTAAGAAATATCGGGCAAGACAGAAATCAATTCTTTCAATTTCAATTCAGCAACATATCCCAAAAGCATTCCGCGCAGACTTGGGTTTTGATTGATAAGTGAAGAAATTTGTTTGGAAGAAATTTGCCAATCTCGAAGCAAATTAATTTCTTCATCATCTTCTAGTAAATCAGCCAAATTACCAATATCAAACTGCAAAATTTCCGCTAGTTCTAAAACTTCGATAAAATCAAGTCGTCTTTCGCCAATTTCATATTTTGAGACAAAAGATTGAGGCTTACCTAGTTTTTCGGCTAATTGAGTTTGTGTTAAAGAACTTTCATTTCGATACTTGATAAGTAGCTCACAAAATTGCGTGTATTTGTCTGTGTGAATAGATTTTGGCATACCGCCAATATAAAACCTATTTTAGGATATACCAAAATCGGATATTTCATCTTTACTTAATATTAAAATACTTCGCCTCTGGATGGTGAATGATTATCGCCGAAGTTGATTGTTGGGGTGAAAATATTTACTCAATTATTGGAAAATCAGTAAAATCGGTAACATATTGGGTTAAATCAATTTTTGAGCATTCAATCTTTTCATCAAAATATGAAAAATAAAGATTCAGCATTTCGCCGTGAACCGAGCCGATATTGTCCGTTTCAAAAAGGTTGAGTAAATCGTCTTGGCGAATGATAATCGGCTTTGTCCAACTGTCTAAATGTCTGACAATAAAGGCGTAATGAACCGGGACTTCGACAAGATTTCTTAATTGTTTGAGTGGAATTTTGAAGCGACCGCTAAAACTGTTTCGCCGATTGGTTGAGGTTGAAGTTTTTACTTGGACTCTCCGCAAAGTCCCGCTTTCGTCTTGGACAACAAAAATATCATCACCAATATCAATTTCGGGAATCGCCACATTCCAACCGCGTAATAAAAATTCTGACATCACGGTTAAGTGTCCGGCTTTGCCCAAATAGAGGTGATAATTATTTTTCATTCGGACAGTTTGAGGCTGTGAATAACATCGCCCGTTTGGGTATCAACAAAAGTAATTTCCTTGAAATTTTTCTTCAAATCCGATTGATTATCAACGCCGAGCAAAGCCGGATAAATAAATGCTTCGATTTTGCTGTAACCGCTTTCAAAATCGCTTTTTATATCATATCCGACAAAAATATTATTGGCAGGTTTGGCATTTGGAAATAAACGTCGAATCAACTCTCGAATCGGCGGTGCAATACTGAAATTATATCCATCCAACTGTTTATTAACTTTTATTTTAATCGCGTCCATATTTACCTCTAAGTGAAATTATACACCAAATTTTTGTTATCGTGCTTGTTTGGTTCGATGGTAATGATGCCTTTGTAATTCATTTTCAGTTTTTGTTTATTAGATTTGTTAACCCTGACAAAAGCGATTTGTAAAACTCTTGTGTTTCTACATCATCTATAATTAGTTTTCTAACAGCACTTTCATATGTATTTCTATCTAATCCTATTCCATTTGCAATTCCGTTTAAGACAGGAGTTTCCCTAACTGGATAACGTGCTATCAAACCATTAAGATTATTGTCAGCAATCAATTTATCAAACAATATCTCTTCTTTTTCTAGAACTTCCTTTAGATCAATTTTTATTTCAAATTCATCTTTTTCAGCAATGTCTTTGTGTTTTGGTAATGAAGTCATTGCTTGATTTCTTACTTGCTTTTCACAAAGTCGAGAGCAAAGCCTTTTTTTGTGAGGTTGAATATTTCCTATAATTCCAGAAGTTGCATTGTTATAAAGTTGATTTTCACTTACACCTGTAACTTCAGAATATTTTCTTGCAACTTTTCTTACAATTTCTAAATTGTAATATAAAGATTCAACAGAATAAGATTCTAATGCGGCAATTCCTTTCTCTAACAAATTTTGTATTTGTTCTGGAGTTCTATCATCTGCATCAATAGACCTCTTGCGAAATAAATTGGGTATTTGAAAACTTTTGATAAAGATGGCACAAATATCTTATTGGAGTAAAT